>NZ_JAKEVN010000137.1:0-9642 GCF_022398505.1 Pseudoalteromonas sp. Isolate3
TTCTAATATTGTTTTTAATATCGTCTTGCTCATTACATGCAAAACAAACTAAAAGTTTAGAATTTTCTAAAGTGCTAGATAAAGAGGTCCCTTTAATTCTTGAAAAAAGCAAAGCGCGTGGTGTTGCTATATCGATTGTTCAAGGGAAAGAGGTGGTTGGTTCATATTATTATGGCTATGCTGACGCTGAAAATAGAACTCCAATCACACACAAAACTTTATTCAATGTTGGCTCTATTTCTAAAGTGATTACAGTTTGGGGCGCAATGAAACTAGTTGAACAAGGTAAAGTTGAACTTGATAAACCAATTAATGATTACTTAAAAAGCTGGAAAATACCGAGTTCTCAGTTTGATGCTAACAAGGTAACTTTACGTAATATTCTCTCTCATACATCAGGGCTTTCATTAAGTGGGTACAATGGATGGAGCGCTGAAGATCCATTACCTACTCTTGTAGAGTCATTAGAAGGCAATAACACAGGGGGGGGAGCCGTTAAAATTATTCATGAGCCTGACACTAAATGGTCTTATTCAGGTGGTGGTTACACGATAGTTCAGCTGTTAATTGAAGATCTGACTAATCAATCTTTCAGTAATTTTATGACTGAAAACGTTCTTTTACCCCTCGGAATGACGAATTCTTCGTTTGATATCAACCGTGTTTCTTCAGCAATGCTGGCTAGTCCTTACGATGAGAATGGCAACAAAACAGCGATGGTGTATTTTACAGAAACTGCTGCCGCTGGCTTTATAACAACTGCAGATGATTTAGCTAAGTTTAATCAGGCAGTGCTAAAGAATGAGCAAGGTAATTACATTGGTTCAAATATTTTATCAAATCAGCTTATAGCAAATATGATTCAAGCTCAGCCTCATACAGGAGGGCGATGGAGTATGAGCTATGTCATAGACTCTGAGAATAATAGTTTAGGTTTTGCAGGGTTTAATAGAGGCTGGACATCATTAACTCGCTCTGTGACAGATAAAAATATTGGTTATGTAATTTTAAACAATAGCAGCGTTGGTGGAGTGAATAATGAAATTGATCAACTTCTGCTGTCTGTAATTAAAGGTAGTTAAACTGAAGCGCACATAGCAACCATCTTAGCTCTGCGTAATCGGTTTTAACTGCTCGCTTAACCAATCAATAAAAACGCGAGTGCGCCTTGGTAAGTGACGTCTATTTGAGTAGACGATATTCATAGGCATGGGCGGTATGTTTTTATAACCCTGTTAGCAATCGCGTGTTTGTTTGCTTATTTAAGTGAATGTGATTTAATCGCTTTCTCTTTTTTAGCTATAAACATGTGATTGCATTTATGCTCGATTTAGCAGTACTCGCGGTTTTTATTCCGACCTTTTTCTTTGTTTCAATTACACCTGGTATGTGTATGACGCTCGCCATGACGTTAGGGATGAGTGTGGGTATTCGGCGTACGCTTTGGATGATGGTCGGTGAGGTGTTAGGCGTTGCCACGGTGGCCATTGCAGCGGTGATTGGGGTTGCCAGTATTATGCTTAATTACCCTGAGTTATTTGCCTTTTTAAAATACCTAGGTGGCGCGTACTTAATATACTTAGGTGTTAATATGTGGCGCGCTAAAACCAGCTTCAAACCTAAGGATGATGCACAGCAACAAATTGGCCGTGGGCAATTGTTTTCGCAAGGTTATATTACTGCTATTGCAAACCCAAAAGGGTGGGCATTTATGATTTCTTTACTGCCTCCATTTATCAATGTTGATTTAGCAGTTGCCCCACAGCTTGCTGTGTTAGTGGGCATTATTATGTTGAGCGAATTTATCTGTATGTTGATTTACGCTACAGGCGGAAAGAGCTTAAGGCTGTTTTTAGATAAAGGCGACAATGTGAAGTGGTTAAACCGTATTGCTGGTGCGCTAATGATGTGCGTGGGCGTTTGGTTAGCGCTTGGATAATACCCATCCGCATACTGCAAATTGGTATTATCCATGTTGAGTCTTAATCAACTAATTCGACTTGCTTTGACACATGGTTAAAGCACAGTTTCAGAGTATCAATGGCGGTTTTTGTTTTTGCCGCTAAGCTGTCTCTGGCTGGTGTTACCGCATAAACAGTGTAATTAGGCATTGCCCATTCCGGCGCTATTTCAACCAGTTCTTTCGATTTTAGTAAATGCCTTACTTCTGGCTCTGGTAACACGCCATAGCCAACACCATCACACACCAGTTTAATTAAGCTTTGCATATTATTTACAGTGATCTTCGCTTTCGGTAATGGCTTGCTTGCCAGCGTTAACGGGTTAAACGCATTACTGTCGGCGTTGCTATGTGCAATACGCGCAAACTTGCTAAGATCTTCCCAACTGGCTTCATCTAATTTGCTAATCGCATGGTCTTTATGGGCACATAGCTTTAACGGCCAAGTTGCTAACTTACGAGCAACAAGGTTAGAGTCAGTTAACGGGCCAATGGCAATCGCTAAGTCAGCGCCGCATTTGATCATATCGATAGGCTCATCTGTTAGAATTAACTGAATACGTAAATCATCAAATTCATTGATTAAGCGCTCCAATGGTTCACTTAATAGCCCACCCCCAAACCCCACGGGAGCCACTAATTTTAACTCACCACTCGGTTTATTTTGTAAATTCTGTAATTGCGTACTGGCTTGATCAGCAAGTGCCAGCATTTTTAAACAGCTTTGATAATACAGCTGACCAGCCTCAGTTAGAGTGAGCTCACGCGGGCTGCGATTAAATAGACTTAGTCCGATTTCTTGTTCTAATTGCTTAATGTGTTGACTGACAGCCGATGTCGTCATCGATAATTCAGCAGCTGCGCTACTCATGTTGCCTGTTTCAACAGTACGAGAAAATACACGTAATGTTTTTATCAGCTTGGAATTCATAGTTCAGGCCTTCTTAATTCAGTTTTAAGAAATCGTAAATTGTGAAAATCGGGACTTCTCATTAGTATGCAAATGCTAATTATTATCATTTATAAATAAAAAGTCACGGAGTATTATTATGACGAGGGTTGTTTCTTCTGTTTTACCACTCACCGCTGCTGTGTTAGCAGGTATTTCCCATTTTGCATACGCTGATGACAAAAAACAAGACATGGAAGTAATAGTCGTATCGGCTTCCGGTTACGAGCAAATGCTTAAAGAGGCACCAGCAAGCATTAGCGTTATTAATCGTAAGCAGCTTGAAAAGCGTTTTTACCGGGACTTAACTGATGCGATGACCGATGTACCCGGTGTGGTGGTCACAGGCGGAGGCGACAGAAAAGATATCAGCCTTCGCGGTATGGCTAGTCAATATACTTTGATTTTAATAGATGGCCAGCGTCAATCCTCTCGTGAAACTCGGCCAAATAGTGATGGACCGGGTGTTGAAGGCGCATGGACTCCACCTATTTCAGCGATTGAGCGTATCGAGGTTATCCGTGGTCCTATGTCATCACTATATGGCTCAGATGCAATTGGTGGTGTTATCAATATTATTACCCGTAAAACACCAGAAACATGGTACGGTGAACTACGCTTAGACAGCACTATTCAAGAATCAAGTGACTCGGGTGATATCAATCAAGGCAGTTTCTTTACTGCAGGTGGTCTAATTCCTGAGTTATTAGGTATGCAGCTATCGGGTCAGTTTTCAAAGCGTGACGAAGACGATTTTGAAGCAGGCTTTCGTGGTAAAGAGCAGAGCAATATTAAAGCTAAGTTCATTTTAACGCCCTCTGATAACCATGAAATTATGCTCGAAGTAGGTTCTGCAAAACAAAAACTCGACGAAACATTAGGTAAAACAGTTGCGCCTTTAGCTCAAGGTGAAAGTTGTGGCCGTAATGGTTGCCCAGAGTCATCAACCACAGAGTACGACCAAGAAAGCTACTCACTAAGTCATAATGGTTTTTATGATTTTGGCTCATCACGCAGTTACTTAAAGTACGATAAATTCGATAATACCTCTCGCGAAATGTATGTCGAAAATACCGATGCGCAAACAAGCTGGACTTTACCATTTAGCAATCATAATGCTGCATTTGGTGCGTCATATTTAAAAGAAGAGCTGGACGATTACACCAGTAACCGGATTAGTGACTTAACGCATGTTGAGAACGAGCAGTGGTCAGTATTTGCAGAAGATGAGTGGGCTGCAACGAAGCAGTTTAAACTCACTAGCGGTCTTCGTTATGATCATGATGGCAATTTTTCAGGTCATTTCAGCCCACGTTTATATGGTGTGTATACAGCAGCTAAGTCGTTGACGGTTAAAGGGGGTATCTCAACAGGCTTTAGAGCGCCGAATATTCGTCAATCTACCGCTGCGTGGGGGCAAGTGAGCCGAGGTGGCAATATTTATGGTAACCCAGATTTAAGCCCTGAAAAATCTGTAAACTACGAAATGGGTATCTACTATGATGCTAGCCGTGATTTATCGCTTTCAAGCACGGTTTTTTACAACGAGTTTGAAGATAAAATTACCCGTATTTCGTGCCCACTCACTCAGTGTGCTGATGGACCAAACCAGTTTGGTTCAATGCCAACGACCTATGTCAATGTGGATGAAGCCGTTACGCAAGGCTTTGAGTTATCAGTATCTTATGACATTACCAGTGAGCTTGATGTAAGTGCCAATTACACCTACACCGATTCTGAGCAAAAAACCGGTGCATACAAAGGCAGCCCACTTAACCAATTACCTAAGCATATTTTACAAACTTCAGTTAATTGGCGTCCGGTTGATAAACTAGGCACGTGGCTGCGTGTTCATTACCGCGGTGAAGAAAGCCAACCGACAACAGGCCCGTCACAAAGTAGCTTAATTGCGCCAGATTACACCTTGGCTGATATTGGTGGTAACTATGATTTAAGCCGCAGCATTAAGTTAGGTTTTGGTGTTTATAATCTATTTGATAAAGATATTACCGAAGGTGAATACGGCTATGTTGAAGATGGCCGCCGTTATTGGGTATCTCTAGGTTTTAATTTTTAACCGCATACCATAGTAAAAGCAAAGCCAACGTATTGCGTTGGCTTTGTAAATGGAATAGGGTTTAGTTTCGTAAAAAGCAATAAATTCAGATGTGATATCTTAGGGTTATATTTTAATTAACGTATAGCACTATAGTTATAGTTCGCTTTTTAGATAGTTCTACTACATTGGGTTAGTCATCAACTGACAGACAACAATGATAATGACTATAAAGGCGATATATGCAAAAAGTAACACAATCATGTAAACGAAAATCAGCGTCGTTTACTTCGCTCGCAGTGTTCTGTGCTGCTATTTTCTCACAACCAAGCTTTGCTGGTAGTTGGCAACAAAATGTCAGCATTGGCGGTTTTAATAATGTTCATATTTACACTCCTGATACGCAATCAAGCATAGGCAGTGGCCATTCTTTGATGCTGGTGCTACATGGCTGTGTACAGCCTATCAATAACTACTTAACGGCTAACCTTGAAGATGCAGCTGAAGCTCATGGCATGGTGATAGCAGTCCCTGATGCAATGAATAAAGCAGGTTATAGCTGCTGGTCATATTGGCAAGGGACAATCAATCGCAGCTCTGGCGATTATAAGAATTTGATTAATTTAGCCAATGCATTAAGTGGTGATTCAGCCCGTAATATTGACCCTAAACAAGTGTATATTGCAGGTTTATCATCTGGGGCGGCAATGGCTGCACAAACAGCTTGTGTAGCGCCTGATGTATTTGCAGGGGTTGCTCCAAGCGCTGGGCCAACCATCGGCACAAGTTCAAGTGGGGCGATTTCAACCTGTGAAACGGTTTCTGAAAACACCTTTGTATCTCGCTGTGAAAGCTATGCTGGCAGTTATAAAGATCACTTTGCCACACAAATAGCGGTGATTGGCCACGGTACTGCCGATACCACAGTAAATACCTGTTATAACCAGCAAAACGCAGATGGTTTTGCTGCCCTTTATGGGGTTAATCAACTTTCAGGTACGACGACAATAGGTGATGATGCAACACGCACTGCCGAGCAATCACTTTGGCAAGATAATCGGGTTGCTATGCTGTGGTTTAATAATTTGGATCACTCGTGGTCGGGTGGGCAAGGCGCGTCTGGCGATTATGTTGCTGCAAACAGTATTAATTTTGCTACTTATCTAGGTGAGTACTTTGCGGCTAATAATAAACGAGTTGATCGTAATGCAGGCCCTGAAATTAGTAATTTAAATGCCTCAGACAGTAATAACCAGCTCACCATTACAGGAAGCGCAATCGACCAAGAAGGCAGTGTAACCAATGTTGATATTAACGTGTATAGCCTAGCTGGTGGTGTGCCAAGCTTAATTGAGTCACTCAACGTGCAAGTCGATGCGAATAATGCCTTTAACGGAGTGACAAGTACACTCACTGATGGTCTTTATGAAGTGCGTGTCAGTGCCACAGATAATGAAGCGAAACAAGGTGATGAAGTTAATCTTACGGTACGCGTTGGGCCAGAGCCTGCGGCTACAGCACCGGTACTTAGTGATATTGCTGCTAGTGTAAACGGGCAGTGCGCTACAGTAACGGGCACGGTGATTGATGATAATCAAAACTTAAGTACCGTAGTGGTCAGTTTTAGTAATGGTGATGTGATTGCTACAGTGAATGGGCTTGAGTATTTTGCTGAGCAATGCAATCTAGCAGGTGGCAATAATACTGCAGTGATCACCGCAAGCGATGATACTGCGTTGACATCAACAGATAGCATTAATTTTGTCATCGATGCTGGCGTGACAGGCGATTACAATCTTCATATCAACGAAGGCCATATTAGCTGGGGCGAGGGTTATTCTGCCTGTTATTTAGCGTTTGGTACCGCTGCTTTTACTATGCGTGAATATTCAGCGGGTACAAATCAATGTCAGTGGATAGCTGATGATGATTCTAGTTGTGCAGGGCCGTTACAGGCATGTAAAACCACCACAGAACCTAATAATGACGCAGACAACGACGGTGTGCTCGACGGTATAGATAATTGCCCAAATGTAGCGAATGCTGATCAAGCCGATAACGATAATGACGGTATCGGAAATGTGTGTGACAGTACACCTGATGGTGAAACAAGTGACTCCGACAGCGATGGTGTCAGTGATAGCCTAGATAACTGCCCGCTGGTGGCCAATAGTGAACAGTTAGATAGTGATGCAGATGGTGTGGGTGATGCGTGTGACTCAACACCGAATGGTGATTACCAATGCACTGAAACTACCTCAAGCAACTATGCGCATGTGCAAGCAAACCGCGCAACCACGAATGGCTCTTACGCCTTTGCGGTGGGCTCGGGCGATAACCTAGGTCTTTATAACACCTTTTATACCAGTACTTTAGCGCAAACTAGTGCGGGGTATTACGAGTTAGGTAATTGCCCTAATTAATAGATGTGTGTCGCCCATACGGGCGACACTTCTTCTAATCAGCGTTTAGAACTTATAAGTCAGAGTTAGGCTACCGTTTGTTGGCGCGCCATAATAACCTACGGTTTGTAAGCTATTGATGTACTGCTCATCAGTAATATTATTAACGTTAGCTTGTACTGCAACTTGGTCATTAATATTCCAACGCGCGAAGGCGTTTAGCAGAGCGTAACTACCTTGCTTAACATTGTAATCAGTGCTTTCAATTTTAGATTGCCAACGACCATTTAAGCCAACAACTACTGCGTCTGTTAATGCATAATCTACTGTTACACCGACAACATCGCGAGGCGCCCATTTGTTGGTGTCATCACCATTTTCATCAGTTACATCAATATGCGTGTAAGATGCGACGATATTCATAGCGTCGGTGATTTTACCTGTGACTTCAAATTCATAGCCTTTTGACTCAATAGACACGCCTTCATAGTAGTAGATACCATCTTCAGTCAGGCCTGCGTATTGTGCAAAGTTATCTTGTTCAGCAGTAAAGTAGGCAAACGTTGTCATCAGGGCATCATCAAGCCAAGAAGCCTTAACCCCCGTTTCAAAGTTAGTGCCTTTAGTTGGTGCTAAGTATTGGCCATTGAAATCAGTTTGCTCTTGTGGCTGATAAATATCTGAGTAACTTGCATATAGGTTTAAATCGTCGTTTAACTTATAGGTAAAACCGACATATGGGCTAGTCTCGCTCTCGTCATTATCAATCGATGCACCTGCATTCATGCCTGAGCGCTCAAATTCAATAGTGTTAAAACCAACTACGGTGAATAGTTTATCAGTAATATTTAACTGAGCAGAGCCGAAGTAACGGGTTAGCTTTTGTTCAATATCTGAATACAGAACTGGCGTTAACCAATCAGGCTCTGGGATCGCATCTAAATCGTATGGGAACGCAGGCGTTGGGCCATAAGCTGGTGTATTTGCAAAATCAAACGGGTGTTGATACATCACATCATCACTTTTTGCATGGCTTATCCCAAAACTTGCTTGATGCTCTTTACCAAACATTTCAAAGGCACCAAATGCTTTAATTTCAAATAAATCAGCATCTACTTCGCTGTCGTAACGACCAGGAGAACCGACTAAGCCAAGGTTAGTATCTTTATCAATAGTGCCATAGGCATAAAAAAGTTTGTCTTGCTCTTCAAAACCACGGAAGTTGTAGCTTGCTTGAAGCTGCCATGCGTTTGCAAAAACATAGTTGTATTCAACAAATGCAGAGGTGTTAATGGTGTCCCACATTGTCCACTCTTGGGTGGTTGTGTCGCTGACATCCCATTTAGCTTGCGAACCATCTGTGTAGTTATAAACTAGACCGCCCCAGGTGTTGCCATCGGTATCTGCGTCTTGATATGAGTAACCTAAAGTAACAGTTGAGTTATCTGTAAGCTGACCATCTACCACCGCAGAGAAAAATTCGCGGTTGTTCTCAAGGCCATCAAGGTATGACTTTTTATCTTCTGCGGCAGCTACAAAGCGAGCAGCCCAACTACCAGACTCTGTCAGCAATAATGAGTAATCAGCCTGTAAACGTTTAAAACCCCATGAGCCAATAGAGACACCGAATTCGCCGCCGTTTTCGTTTTTAGGGCGCTTACGCACATAGTTTAAAGTACCCGATGCATTACCTACACCGGTAAGTAAGCCATTGGCACCACGAATAACTTCAATTTTTTCATAGCCGTATGCTTCCATTGCGCCGGTAACGATACCCCAGTCATTCGGTAAGCCAACCCCATCGATTTGTGTATTTTTAATTTCGAAACCACGTGATGTATAGTTAGTACGGTTGGTTTCCCATTCTTCAACATTGATACCTGGCGCTAAGCGTAAAGCATCATTGATATTAAATGCGGAATAATTTTTTAATTGCTCAGCAGAGATCACACTGATTGATTGCGGAGTTTCATCAATTTCAAGTGCTAAACCTGTAGCGCCTTCACTAATACGGTTTTGTCGAATACCCACAATTTCGATTTTTTCGAGGTTAGCCTCTACGTCAGCCGTTTGTTCTGCAAAACTGATTTGAGGGTATAGTGCACAAAGAATAGCGGTTGCAATAGGCAACTGAGTGAATTTCATTTTATCTCCGCGTGTTATTTAGCAAATTTTTATAGGGTTATTGTTTTTAATAAGGAAACAATCGCGGGTAAGTTATCATAAATGATAATGGTTATCATCACTGTTTGAGGTGAAGGTGATATATTAATAC
>NZ_JAKEVN010000138.1:0-9417 GCF_022398505.1 Pseudoalteromonas sp. Isolate3
TTACAAGATTTTAGTAAAAATAATTAGGGGCTACAGGTCTTTTATGATTAAAACGCGTACACTCTAGAGCGGTTTAATCGCGGCACGAGGGGAAATTGATCTGCAAAGGTTAATTGCTACTATGCAAAACCCTACACGTAGGTCATCCTGGATATGTATGCTGCGTTATCGCCTATTTGTGAGGAGTAACGACACAGCACAGAGTATGCTTGTCTAAAAACAACCGATAACGCTGCAAGTTAACCTCGAAAGATAGCAGCCCCCTCATAACAACTGAAGTCAAAAAGTTATTGATAGCGCTTAGTTAGATAAAATTGTAATAAAACGCCTATAAATTTTGTTCTGTCACCTAAGTAATCTGTGTTCATTCTTACTGTTTTTTATATAGGCTATGAGACTATCGATAGGTAATGGCTTAGAGAAAAAGTACCCTTGAATCTTAATGCCTTCAAATTGGGATAAGTGTTTGATCAACTCTTCATCTTCAACACCTTCGACTATCACTTTTTTATCTAGGTCGTAGCAAACCCTGATAATAGTATCTAACATCTTTTGTTCTTTGGTATTTACTAAGTGAGCGCCTATTGTAAACTCACGATCAATTTTAATGATATTCGCTGGCTGATGAGTCAGATATGATAAGCTTGAGTAGCCGGCTCCAAAGTCATCGATTGCTACATTGAGTCCAGAATCGACTAGTTCAATGAGTTTTTTCTCTATAGCCTTCTTTTCTTGAAAAGACGATTCAGTAACTTCTACCGTAAAATTTTCAAATATAATGTTATTTTTAGTTAATAAAGAAAGCAAATTACTTGCAAAATCGTCTTTGATTATTTGTTTCGTCGAAAAGTTAACGGCAACAGTCATATTTTGCAGTTGGGGATATTTTTTTATATCTTCGATCACTTTGTTAAGAACCTGCTCGCCGACTTGAACTATTTGACCCGTAGTTTCCGCGATGGGTATAAACTTAGCTGGTGAAACCCATTCATTGCCGTTTGACCATCTAACTAATGCTTCAACTCCAGTGATCGTATTCTCATTTAAACGATGCACTGGTTGGTAAAATACTTCTAATGCATTATTCTTAAGTGCATTTTGTAAGTTATTTCTGATAGTGACGGTCTCATTATGCTTATCTTCCATAAACTGCTGATAAAAATAAAGTTGGTTACCGCCAAGCTCTTTTGCTTTTCCAAGGGCGATATTTGCTTGCTGAAGGTTTAACCGAATATTAAATAAATCGAGCTGTTTGTAGGTTACAGCTCCACCGCTTACTTTAAGGTTAAGCTCATTATTATCAATAAGATGAACTTCAGAAAGTTCCATAATTAAAGATTTAATTTTTTGTTTTAATGACTCTGGGGAAATATCAAAAAAATATAAAACAAAGCTATCACTCGCTCCCTTAGCGATTAACGCTATATTATGGGTACTTTCATATATTCTTGCAGAGACACTTTTGATCAGTTCATCACTTATTTTATATCCTAAAGAAATGTACATCTCTTCAAAAAAATCTACTTTCAAAATAACGGTTGAAAAATTATTACCGCGCTTTGCATAGCTGGCCTTTAAAAACTCGGCTTCTAAAGCCGTTAATTTGAGTAACCCCGTTAGCTCGTCATGCTTTGCCCTAAACTGAATGATTCTTGATGAATCTGCGACTTGCACAAATATAAATATAAACATGAAAGTGAGCCAAAGTATTGATTGATCAATTATTGTATCGATATGTATGGATTCATAATCATTGATAAAGCTATAAACATCATGGTCAACTAAATCCATGACATTTATTTTTTGTGTGATGAAGTGCTTGTAACTATTAATTAGTTCGCTTAAGTTTGTTTTATTTGCGTTATTATCATCTAACGAAAAATAGATACTTGGGGTTAAACCTAGATAAGTATCGTATTGACTTAAATAATTTAAATAGCCTTTTTCTAGCAATAAATTAATATCCAGCAAATTTAATATGTAATATTTACTGTTATTTGCTATCTCAACAGATGCTAATAGCATAAGAATGGGTGTTGCTGAGTTTAAGGTGAGTGAATTTGTTGCAAACTGAATGTCATCGTGGTTTTGCGTTAACCATGCTTTTATTATTGGTTTTTCTAGCATACCTTTAGAGTAAAAGTTTTTTGAAAAAGCATTTCCTGAGACGAAGTTAAGCTTGCTATCAAGAACTAACATCCCCTTAATAATGTTGTAATCGTTGGTATAGGTTTTTTGGTCTATATCAATAAGACGCTTGAAATCATCAAAACTAACGTTGTTAATTCGTGCTTTAACTCTAGAGAGAGCTTTTTTTTGTCCCTCAATAGATTTATTTATCATTGTTTCTATTAAGTAAACCTTTGCCCTTGCATTGGCCTCTTGATTTTTTACTACACTCAATGAAGCTTGATGCCAGACCGTCGCTCCAATAAAGACCGCAATGAAGACAACTATCTTTATTTTCTTCATTTCTATTATTTGGATATTTTTATAAGAAGCTTTCACAAAGATTGCAGCGAAAAGCGTAAACAAGAAAACCGCAGATAAAGAAAAAGTAAATGGATTCGAGTCAATCAGGCTAATTTGAAATTTTTGCAGCATATGAAACCAAACGGAAATCTGTACTAAAAAGAAACATAAAAAGCTAGCTGCAACTATTGAAATTTTATACTTTTTTGTTTTTGTGTTTAGGCTCAATTTTTGTATCACTAAGAGCACGACCGTGATTAACAGCGCGTTTAGTGTTGTTACAGGGCTAATAACTTTCATCAGCTCATATTTATAAAATACGAACTCAACTATGCCCAACACAAAAATAATGAAATGAAAATAAATGATAGCGCTATAAAAAATACTAGCCGCGCTCTTTGTTACTTTAAGTTGCATATATAATGATCATCTATTTATCAAACTAAATTTTTGGCAGTGTAAAAGGATTAGTACACCATTACAATGCGCGACAGCAATAATATTTTACTAGTACCTAAATTAACTGGCTTACTGGCTATGCTCCTAATCTTTGTTGAAGTTTGCTTTTATAAACATATCACCTAAAAATCTTGCCCGCGAATTCAAGTCCGAAGTGCACCACTCGCTAATTTAGGCAGCTCTACGTAACTCTTCAAATACAACCGTGGGCTGCTTAAAGCCAAGGCAATTTCTCGGTCTGGCGTTTAACGCACGTTCAACATCGGCCACCAGCTTATCCGTGACCGTTCTTAAATCCGTGCCTTTGCGTATGTACTGGCGCAGTAAACCGTTGAAGTTTTCATTCAATCCGCGCTCCCATGAGGAATACGGATTAGCGAAATAGATATCCGTCTAAGGGATCCCCAAAAATAATTATTAAATTTCAATTACATCACTCACATCCATATTTTTCCAATCGAGTTGCACTACCACCTGTACGAAATAGGCTAGTCCTGCCAAATAATCTCGCCGTCGCAGTTTAATGGACTGTTTTTTGAAGTATCGCAGCCCAACAAATGCCCATGACACTACTCGTCTTTTTTTGGTTGAATTAGCTTGAAAAGCGCCTGTCTTTCCTGCTTTGTCTATCACTGCCCCCAGCATCATTGAGAACCAATGAACCAGAGTTGCGAGCAGTAAAAGTATGTCTAATCGATTGAGTTTGTTCGTTCTGTGCAGATCTGAGCCTAAGCCGAATCTAACACTTTTTTGATCTCGAAACCCTGCCCCTATCTGCATTCTCATACCATATAGCTTGAGCACTTTTTCGAGAAAATGGTGCCTTTTTGGAAGTGAAGAAACGAGTAGCCAAGGCTCTTTATAACCGCGTTCTTTATCTCTTTTTAATAACTTATGTCCCTTGCCAACCAACACTGCATGCGTTTGATATTTTGCACTTTTGGTCAGCCCGGTCGCGCCAAGATACCGGCTCTTACGTTGATTGTTCTTGAATAGTGACTGGCATGGAATAAACTCATCGCTGTCCTGCGTTTTCAAGTGTGCCGTACCTCGAACCCGGCTGATATAATGCCAGCTATTATTCCGCACGGCTTTGAGCCAGGGAACTTTAAAGCCCGCATCCGTCACAATGACGGGGCGGCAATCACTCGGCAAGATCAGTTTGAGCATCTTTAAGAACCGTTTTTGTACTTTTGGGCAATGATATTGAAAGCTGAATGCACTTTCCTGGTATAAGGTCAAAGAGCGACCTTCACTGACAATGCTAGCACGCAGAATACAGTATTTGGTTTGTGTATCTGCATGACTCCAATCAACCAATATGAAGGGATGCTTTTCAGTGACCACAAAACTGCTTAAGCGAACATAAACCGATGTCGATTCACGCAAAAGCTCGTGGTTATTGAGTAGTCGATCAATACGCTTAATATCATGTTTTTCAGTTGTTTTTGAATTCAAATTGCGACCAATAGATGTCAAGGTGCATTGCTGACAGTGCAAAAGAGGTTTAACGGCAGCGACTAGAGTATTAAATCTGGCTTTATGAATAGAGTTAGGGGTGACAGCGCGGAGCATATTGTGCAAAATAGTAGACGCATTCATGGTGTTTAGTTCTGTTGTTTTTAAGCGATTCATAAGATCACAAAACACCATGAATGTTCCCTCACTACCCATATTTTTTAACACTATTAGTTCATTGATATATAAAGGCTAATTTTGGGGATACTTTAGGTTGTAAACCTTTAAAGTTAGCTCGGTAACGGCCGTTTTCCTTAAACTGTAATAAGTACTGATTAAAGGTGTTGAGTCGTTTTTCATTTTTGCTGCTATTTTTTGGAAATAATAAAAAGCTTTTATTAGGGTCTGTTGATTTTTGTAGTACATATATTAATCAGCCCACACTGGTAGCCACATCATCGTAAATGCTAAAGCGAGCATTGAATGATAATTTCATTCAAGCTTTTCATACCGTGTTGCTATTCCTCTATATTGCTTAATACGGCCAAATGCCGATATTTGTACATACACCAGTCAAGATTTACTATTTGTAAATTCAGTTGAGCATAATTTATGGTGAGTTATTTTTAACAAAAAATCTAATACTGATGTTAGTTATAACAGCTCATATTTCATCTTACAGTTTTAACTGATATGGTTAGATTTAAACTGAAAGATAATTATAAGCGTGAAACAGCTACTAGTATACATTCAATTTAATAAAAGCTAATCTAGTTAGCTAGTTGCGTTATCCATCCTCCCCATATGCAGAAGAGTAAGCTTGCATTAGCATGCACTTAACATTTTTAGACTTAAACCATTGTCGCGCACAGGAACAGATTGAGCACAAGAAATCATGTGGTTGATGAAATTATATTTTTTATAAATGACCTGATTTCGTCCATTACCCTCAGGGCGGGGACATTAGATGAGTTTAAAGTATAAAAAAATCCAGTGGTATTAATAAATAGTATAGATTTCTATTTAAGCGATGATAAACAATTTATTAAATCCAGCTTTGTTAAAGGTTTTTGTAAAATAAAATCACAATAAGAGTCTTGCAAATTAAATGTATCACCACTTATTAGCAGTCTTTTAATATTAGGGAATCGAAGCTTCATTTCTAATAGTATCTCACTACCTGTTATTTCTGGCATTTGCTGGTCAACGACTATAATATCTATCTCTTTTAAGTACGGCAATTCAAAAACCCGCGTACTATCATATAATACGATGCATTCAAAAGCTGAACCTCTTAGCATTCTTAAGTAAGTGTCTAAAATATATGGCTCATCATCAACAAATAAGACCTTAGGCATCCACATCCCTGTAATTCTTTACTATATGTTTAATTTGCTTTTCAAGTACAGGCCAATGAGTATGTATTTCAGATATTAACCTTGTTGTATGTAATTTGTCGTTGTTCTTGGCGGCTAAGTTTAACTCATCACTTAACCTTCCAAGTTTGACAGCTGCGCTAAAGCGACACAAACCACTTAGACTATGCGCTACTCGCGATACTTCAACTAAATCATCAACTAAACAACACGTTTCTAGTTTCATTAATTTTATTTCCGCTGCCTGCGCAAACCCCAATAAAGCACAATTAACTATTTCTACGCTACTATCATCATACATTTCAATTAGGGTTTCGAGGTTTAATATCTCAGCGTCATATAATAATTTATTATCCACTTATACTTAATCCCCCACATTCTGTAGCAGTCGCCTACTGCATGTATGCGACCACCACGAAGCTAATTGTCTCAGTAAAGCTAAAATTTGATTCCTATTTTTTAAATTCGCCGAAGCTATTTGAGTTATTAATACTTCAAGCTTACTAAGGCAAATAGTAAATGCTTCCAAAAAATCAGGTGAATATTCATATTTTTGAATATTTTTTCCTATGTAAAGTAGGTAGTCAGCGGATTCACAAGCGCGTTTACGTGCATTATCTATAGCGACATGTTTGCGATTTTCGATGAAAGCATCATAAAAATAGCTAATTGCATACGCAACATTTTTTAACCTTCTATCTAATTGATAATGACCTGTCGTTGCGCCTTCTGGCCAATCTAAAAAAGCGCGTTTACTTACAACATCATTAGACGTTTGTTTAACTGTCTCTGACTCTTCAATTAATGGCTTTTTGACGTCTAAGACTATTGAAACTCCTCGATGAGGATATTCTTTTGGCCCCGTACTAATTTTAGAACCTTCTATAATGCTTAAGTAATAAGTTGTTTCTTTTATAGCCTTTTGATTCTGTAGGTGCTCATGTATTTTTTTGGTAAGCTTTGCAGAAGATATGGGTTTAACTAAAAAATCATTCACATCAAACTTAACACATTGTTCGATCAACTCTTTATATGAGTTAACAGAAAGAACTATGATTGGAATGTCATGGGCTGTTGAACTAAAGCCACCACTTCTAACCTTAGATATTAAATCAATCCCGCTAGCCTGCTTTAGCTCTATATCTGTAATTAATAAGTTTACACTTACAGATTCTAGTATATCCGAGGCTATTTTATAATCAAATGCTTTTAAAGCATTACAGCCTTGAATCTTATTAGCAACCCCGAATAAAAAATTGCAAATTAAGGCAACATCATCAAGTACTAGAATATTTAAGTCTTTAAGCAGCATTTTCTCGCCTTGCCATTTTATCAACTTTACTCTTTTTTCGATCTAAAGCATGTAACAATTTCTCGTACCCTCTTTATAATCTATATAAATAAAAAGCGAATTAAAACAAAATATTACCCCTTAGTTGAGCCTAGGAGTTTATTGGTAACTTAATTGTAAAGCAGCTACCTTTTCCTACACTACTTTTAACCTCAAGTATTCCAGCATGCTTCTCTAAAATACTTCTAGAAAGCGCTAAACCTAAACCTGTACCAATATCTTTGGTTGTATAGAAAGGTTGAAAAATTGTTTCTAGCTTATCTTGTTCAATACCCGGCCCGTTATCCTCAACACGGATCCAAGCCCACGAATCATCACAGCCTGTAGTAATAGTTATTATCCCAAAAGATTTAAATGCTTGAACTGCATTTAATATCAAATTTAGAACAACTTGATTTATTTGGGAAGCAACACATCGAACTCGGGGGATATCCCCAAAAACCTTTTTAACATTAGCCTTATATTTTAACTCATTTGCCAAGATATTTAGCGTACTATGAATACCTAAATGCAAGTCTACTTCAGTAAATTCAACATCATCTATATGAGAAAAGTCTTTCAATTCACGAATTATTTCAATAACTCTCAGTAACCCAGATTCAGATTGAGACATCAATATTGGTAAGTCTTTACTTATATAATCAAAGTCATAAAGCTGTTTTAATTTATTAGTTTGCTCAACAGGTAATTGGTTACTCAGTTGCCTAATGAGCATCATAAGACTATCTATATATTCTTTTAAGGAGACTAAATTTGAAGCTACATACCCAATTGGGTTATTAATTTCATGGGCAACACCAGCAGCGAGCTGCCCCAACGATGCCAGCTTTTCTGAGTGCAACAACTGCTCATTTAACTGCTCAACTTTCTGAGCGAGTTTTTCATATTCTAATCGGTCTGCTGACATTGGTAATTCACTCAATCACTTATACTAACACTTTGTTTATATTTGCGAAATGCAGATTGCAGTTCTTTTTTAAGCTCTTCATCTTGCCAAGGTTTCGTAATAAACTTATATATAAAGCCATGATTAATCGCATCTGTAACTGTTCGAAGGTCTGTATATCCAGATAAAATCAACCTAACTGTCTCAGGATACATATCTTTTACACGGCTTAAAAACTCAGTTCCATTCATTTTCGGCATTCTTTGATCCGATAAAATAACTTGTACATCATTGGATGCTAATAATTCAAATGCTTCTATTGCATTATTGCACGTAAGGATTTTATAAGGCTCTTTTCTTAATACTCGCCTTAAGGAATATAATATATTATCCTCATCATCAACTAATAATAAAGTTGGTAAATCATACTCCGCTTTTAAATTACGGTTAGGTAAATAATCCTCTAAAAATACCTCAAGTGAATCGGTAGGAAGGGGCTTTGCAAAAAAGTATCCTTGTAACTCATCACACAACATTCTATGTAACATCTTTGTTTGTGCAATTGTTTCAACACCTTCAGCAATAACTTTAAGTCCTAGTTGATGAGCCATTGCAATAATTGCACGAATGATTGCTCCATCTTTATGATCTGTTACTAGCTCACGGATGAATGATTTGTCGATTTTTATCCGATCTATAGGTAACCTTTTTAAATAACTTAAACTCGAAAATCCAGTACCAAAGTCATCAATTGCAACACTAACGCCTAATCGTTTTATCTCTTGCAACTTTTGTACAACTTGCTCAATATTCTCTAGCATTAACGACTCTGTGAGTTCTAGCTCTAACCACTTTGGTTCTAATTTGGATTTAACCAAGATTATTTCCAACTGCTCAATGAAATCATCTTGTTGAAATTGTAAAGAAGATAAATTTACCGCCATTACTATTTTAGCTAAGCCACGTTTTTGAAGAGAGTAATTATAAGCAGCAGCTTCTTTAACCACCCATTGACCTATTTCGACTATTAAACCCATTTCTTCAGCAATAGGAATAAACTCATCTGGACCAATCAATCCTAACTCCGGATGTTTCCAACGAAGTAAAGCTTCTAAACCAATTAAACGTTCGCTACCAGCTTCAACTTGTGGCTGGTAGTATAATTCAAACTCACGGTTAGCCAATGCATTTTTCAACTTGACCTTTAAGTCCAATCGTTTGTTAAACTTACCTTCCATATTTAAGCTGTACCACTGAGCATTATTACGGCCAAATTGCTTAGCCTCATGCATAGCTAAATCTGCTTGCCTTATTAAAACTGCGGGTTCTTTTAATAAATCATCGGCTAGACTAATACCGATGCTTGCTGTAACTTGTGCTATATGCCCATCGACCTCAAATGGCGTTGATATCAT
>NZ_JAKEVN010000139.1:0-9327 GCF_022398505.1 Pseudoalteromonas sp. Isolate3
CACATTAGCGCCCTGTTTGTTTTATAATCAATAACAAACCAGCAAGTCGCTGTAATTCCTTAATGCAAGCAGCACGATTAATTCCAAATTAATTAAAAAATAACCTACCACTTCCTTGTCATTGCTGCTACAATTGCCCGCCCTTAAGAGACAACTTGCTTGTTTTTTGAGTGGAATTTAACCGAAATGTCTTGATTTTAAACAGAATTAAGGCGTGTTGTAATTTCTACACCGGAGGTCATTAACATGATCCAAATGCAAACTCAGCTGGACGTTGCTGATAACAGCGGCGCTCGCAAAGTGCAGTGTATTAAAGTCCTTGGCGGTTCGCACCGTCGCTATGCAGCGGTTGGCGATATCATCAAAGTTTCTGTAAAAGAAGCTATTCCTCGCGGTAAAGTGAAGAAAGGTGATGTTAAAAACGCGGTAGTTGTGCGTACTAAAAAAGGCGTTCGTCGTCCGGACGGTTCTTTGATCCGTTTCGATAGCAATGCGGCTGTTATCTTAAATGATAACTTACAGCCAATTGGTACTCGTATCTTCGGCCCTGTGACTCGTGAACTTCGTACTGAAAAGTTCATGAAAATCGTTTCACTAGCACCAGAAGTACTATAAGGAGTCTATCATGGCAGCAAAAATCCGTCGTGATGACGAAGTAATCGTACTAGCCGGTAAAGACAAAGGTAAGCGCGGTAAAGTGCTTTCAGTTGTTACTGAGTCTGGTCGAGTATTTGTCGAAGGCATCAACTTAATCAAGAAGCACCAAAAGCCGGTTCCACAGTTGAACCAAGCTGGCGGTATTGTTGAGAAAGAAGCGTCTATCGACGTATCAAACGTTGCGATCTACAACTCGGAAACGGGTAAAGCAGATCGTGTAGGTTTCAAGATTGAAGATGGTAAGAAATTACGTATCTTTAAATCTACTGGTAAAACTATCTAATAGTTGGAGTAGAATGATGGCGAAACTGCATGAAGTATATAAAGACAAAGTAGTCGCTGAACTTCAAGAGAAGTTTGGTTTCAGCTCTGTCATGCAAGTCCCTCAGATCGAAAAGATCACATTAAACATGGGTGTGGGCGAAGCTCTAGCTGACAAGAAGATCTTAGATAACGCTGTTGCGGATCTAGAAGCAATCTCTGGTCAGAAACCTCTAATCACTAAAGCACGCAAATCAGTTGCAGGCTTCAAAGTGCGTGAAGGTTACCCAATTGGTTGTAAAGTAACCCTACGTGGCGAGCGTATGTGGGACTTTTTTGAGCGTTTGGTTTCAATCGCTATCCCGCGTATCCGTGACTTCCGTGGTGTAAGTGCTAAGTCTTTTGATGGACGTGGTAACTACAGCATGGGCGTACGTGAGCAAATCATCTTCCCAGAAATTGATTATGATAAAGTAGACCGTGTTCGCGGTATGGATATCACAATCACTACTTCTGCGAAAACAGATGATGAAGGCCGTGCGTTGTTAGAAGCGTTTAACTTCCCATTCAAGAAATAAGGGTAGGGTTATGGCAAAGAATTCTATGAAAGCGCGCGAAGCAAAGCGCACTAAATTAGTTGCTCAGTATGCTGAAAAGCGTGCGGCACTAAAAGCTATCATCAGTGATGTAAATACATCTGACGATGATCGTTGGGACGCGGTATTAAAGCTACAAGCTTTACCACGTGATTCTAGCTCTTCACGTCAACGTAATCGTTGTAACGTTACGGGCCGCCCACATGGTTACCTTCGCAAATTCGGCATGAGCCGTATCAAAGTTCGCGAAGCAGCTATGCGCGGTGAAATTCCTGGCCTTAAAAAGGCTAGCTGGTAATAGTATCACGGGAGTAAGACTATGAGCTTGCAAGATCCTATTGCGGATTTGTTTACACGTATCCGTAACGGTCAGTCAGCGAAGAAAGTATCAGTAACGATGCCAACTTCAAAACTGAAAGTAGCAGTAGCTAAAGTATTAAAAGATGAAGGTTATATCGCAGATTACGCTGTAAGCGGTGAAGCGAAGCCTGAGCTTTCTATCGATTTAAAATATTTCGAAGGCAAAGCTGTTATTGAAAATATCCAGCGTGTTAGCCGCCCTGGTCTACGTATCTATAAGAAACGTGACGAATTACCAAAGGTAATGGGTGGTCTTGGTATCGCTATCGTATCAACTTCTAAAGGCCTAATGACAGACCGCGCAGCACGTAGTGCCGGCGTTGGTGGTGAGATCATTGGCTTTGTAGCTTAATCGGAGGGGAACTATGTCTCGCATAGCAAAGGCACCAATCAATGTTCCTGCCGGTGTAGAAGTTACATTAAAAGGCCAGGACATCACAGTTAAAGGCAAAAACGGTGAATTAACTCGTACTATCAACGACGCTGTTGAAGTACAAGTTAACGACAACGTTATTACAACTTTACCTCGTGAAGGCGTAGCTAATGCATGGGCACAAGCAGGTACTGCTCGCGCTCTAATCAACAACATGGTTGTTGGTACGCATGAAGGTTACGAGAAGAAACTTCAGTTAGTAGGTGTTGGTTACCGTGCAGCAGCTAAGGGCAAAGTATTAGACTTAACTCTTGGTTTCTCACACCCAGTGAATTTCGAAGTACCAGAAGGTATTACGATTGAAACACCAAGCCAAACAGAAGTTCTAGTTAAGGGCGTAGACAAGCAGTTAGTTGGTCAAACAGCTGCTAACATCCGTGCATACCGTAAACCTGAGCCTTATAAAGGTAAAGGTGTTCGTTACGCGGACGAGAATGTACGCCGTAAAGAGGCTAAGAAGAAGTAAGGTAAGACGATGGATAAAAAAACAGCTCGTCTACGTCGTGCTAAACGCACTCGTAGAAATTATATTGAACAAGGCACAACGCGTCTTGTTATCCACCGCACGCCACGTCACATTTACGCTCAAGTAGTTACTGCTGAGGGTAATGTACTGGCTGCTGCTTCTACTGTTGAAAAAGCAATTAGCGAAACAGTTAAAGGCACAGGTAACGTTGCAGCTGCTCAAGCAGTTGGTAAAGCGGTTGCTGAACGTGCAGCTGACAAAGGCATCGAAAAGATTGCTTTTGATCGCAGTGGCTTTAAATATCACGGCCGTGTGAAGGCGCTTGCTGATGCAGCGCGTGAAGCCGGTCTGCAATTCTAGGAGTAGACAATGGCTAACGTAGAAGCAAAGCAACAACAGCCTGATTTGGCTGAAAAGCTAATCGCGGTAAACCGTGTGTCTAAAGTAGTTAAAGGTGGTCGTATCTTTAGCTTTACTGCACTAACAGTAGTTGGTGACGGCGCAGGTAAAGTAGGTTTTGGTTATGGTAAAGCACGTGAAGTTCCAGCTGCTATTCAAAAAGCAATGGAAAAAGCACGTCGCAACATGATCAGTGTAGACCTTAACGGTAACACGCTACAGCACCCAATCAAGGGTCGCCACGCGGGTTCTAAAGTATACATGCAGCCTGCTTCTGAAGGTACAGGTATCATCGCCGGTGGTGCGATGCGTGCAGTACTAGAAGTAACTGGTGTACAGAACGTATTGTCAAAAGCATACGGTTCAACTAACCCGATCAACATCGTTCGTGCAACGATTGCTGCTCTAGAGAACATGAATTCTCCAGAGTCAATCGCTGCTAAACGTGGTCTTAGCGTTGACGAAATCACGGGGTAAACCATGGCTAATAAAACTGTAAAAGTAACACAAGTAAAGAGCTCTATCGGTCGTTTACCGAAGCATAAAGCTACATTACGTGGTCTTGGTCTACGTCGTATCAATCACACTGTTGAGTTAGAAGACACAGCATGTGTGCGTGGTATGATTAACCAAGTTTCTTACATGGTAAAGGTTGAGGGTTAATTCGATGCATTTGAATACACTTTCACCTGCTGCTGGTGCAAAAACTGAAAAGAAACGTCTAGGTCGTGGTATTGGTTCTGGTCTTGGTAAGACTGGTGGCCGTGGTCATAAAGGCCAAAAATCACGTTCTGGCGGTAAAGTTCGCGTTGGTTTCGAAGGCGGTCAAATGCCTATGCAACGTCGTCTACCTAAATTTGGTTTCACTTCACGTAAATCATTAGTATCTACTGAAGTTAACCTTTTTGAAATCGCTAAAGTTGAAGGCGATGTAGTAGACGTAAACGCGTTACAAGCAGCTGGTCTAGTTAAAAAGAACATCCAGTTCGTTAAAGTAGTTAAATCTGGCGAAGTTTCACGCGCAGTTACCGTTAAAGGTCTTAAAGTGACTAAAGGTGCTCGCGAAGCTATCGAAGCTGCCGGAGGCAAGGTAGAAGACTAAGGAAGTACTAATGGCTAAACCAGGTCAAGATATGAAAAGTGCACAAAGTGGGCTTTCGGAATTGAAGCGTCGATTACTATTTGTACTAGGTGCTATCATTATTTACCGTCTAGGTTCATTCGTGCCGATCCCTGGGATTGACGCCGCTGTACTTGCCGATTTCTTCGAGCAACAAAAGGGCACCATTGTTGAAATGTTTAACATGTTCAGCGGTGGTGCGCTTGAGCGCGCTTCAGTGTTAGCACTGGGTATTATGCCGTACATCTCGGCTTCGATTATTACGCAACTATTAACGCATATGTATCCGCCGTTTATAGAGCTTAAGAAAGAAGGTGAGCAAGGGCGTAAGAAAATTAGCCAGTACACACGCTACGGCACGCTTGTGCTTGCTACTATCCAATCAATCGGTATTGCTACAAGCTTACCGGGCATGATGGACGGGTTAGTTGTTAACCCTGGTATCGGTTTCTACTTCACTGCTGTAGTGAGTTTAGTAACTGGTACTATGTTCCTAATGTGGTTGGGCGAGCAAATTACAGAACGTGGTATCGGTAACGGTATTTCTGTTCTGATTTTTGTTGGTATCGTAGCTAACCTGCCGTCTGCTATTGGTTCGACAGCCGAAATGGCGCGCCAAGGTGATCTGAATGTACTTGTACTGTTATTGATTGCTGTAATCGTATTCGCTGTTACTTACCTAGTTGTATTCTTTGAGCGTGGTCAACGTCGTATCGTCGTTAACTATGCGAAGCGTCAACAAGGTCGTCAGGTATTTGCTGCTCAAAGCACGCACTTACCACTGAAAGTAAACATGGCGGGTGTTATTCCACCAATCTTTGCTAGCAGTATAATTCTGTTCCCTGGTACAATTGCAAGCTGGTTCGGCCAGGGTGAAGGTCCGGTCGCTGATGTGCTACAAGCAATCGCTACAACGTTGACTCCAGGTCAACCTTTATATGCGATGGTTTTAGCTGCGGCTATTATCTTCTTCTGCTTTTTCTACACCGCGTTGGTATTTAACCCGCGTGAAACAGCAGATAACCTGAAAAAATCTGGCGCATTTATCCCAGGTATTCGTCCAGGTGAGCAGACATCTAAATACATTGATAAAGTGATGACACGCCTGACATTGGCAGGTGCTTTGTATATAACCTTTATCTGTCTGGTGCCCGAATTCATGACTATGGCATGGCAAACGCCATTCTATTTCGGCGGTACATCAATTTTGATTATCGTTGTTGTAATCATGGACTTTATGGCACAAGTACAGACGCATCTGATGTCACATCAGTATGATTCTGTGCTGAAAAAAGCAAACCTTAAAGGCTACGGTCGATAAGGTCATTTTACGGAGTTGAGCAATGAAAGTACGTGCTTCCGTTAAGAAAATATGCCGTAACTGTAAAGTTATTAAACGTGCTGGTGTAGTACGCGTAATTTGCAGTGAGCCTAAGCACAAGCAAAGGCAAGGCTAATTAAACAGTCGTGCAGGCTGAGTTATTTACTCGGCCTGTGTTTTTAGTTGTGATTTGGTCTTCGTTTGAGTATCCTTACGGGCTTTTCAAACAGATGATTACCAAATTCAAATATAGGAGATGTGTTAGTGGCCCGTATCGCTGGCATTAACGTCCCTGATCATAAACATGCAGTTATCGGTTTAACTGCTATTTATGGCATAGGTAAGACTCGCTCTAAGGCTATCTTAGCAGCGACTGGTATCGCCGAGACCACAAAAATCGGTGAACTTTCAGACGAAACACTTGACGTATTGCGTGAAGCAGTTGGCAAGTACACTGTAGAAGGTGACCTTCGTCGTGAAGTTACATTAAATATCAAGCGCCTTATGGACCTTGGTTGTTTCCGTGGCCTACGTCACCGTCGTTCGTTACCACTACGTGGTCAACGTACTAAGACTAACGCGCGTACTCGTAAGGGTCCTCGCAAGCCTATCAAGAAATAAGGTGGGGTAGATTATGGCTAAAGCACCAATTCGTCGTAAGAAGGTTAAAAAGCAAGTTGCTGATGGTATGGCTCACGTTCATGCTTCTTTCAACAACACTATTGTAACAATTACCGACCGTCAAGGTAATGCACTATCTTGGGCAACAGCAGGTGGTTCAGGTTTCCGTGGTTCACGTAAATCTACTCCATTCGCGGCTCAGGTTGCTGCAGAGCGTGCAGGTACTGCTGCTCAAGAATACGGTTTAAAAAATCTAGAAGTTTTCATCAAAGGTCCAGGTCCAGGTCGTGAATCTGCTGTACGTGCTTTGAATGCTGCTGGTTACCGTATCACCAACATCACTGACGTGACGCCAATCCCTCATAATGGTTGTCGTCCACCGAAGAAACGTCGCGTTTAACAATAGGTTAGGAGAAATAACATGGCAAGATATTTGGGCCCTAAGCTCAAGCTGAGTCGTCGTGAAGGTACTGACCTGTTCCTTAAGAGCGGCGTAAGAGCTATCGACTCTAAGTGTAAACTTGAGACTGCACCTGGTCAGCACGGCGCTCGTAAAGGTCGCTTATCTGATTACGGTTTACAGCTACGTGAAAAGCAAAAAGTTCGTCGTATCTACGGTGTACTAGAAAAGCAATTCCGTAACTACTACAAAGAAGCTGCTCGCCTTAAAGGTAATACAGGTGAAAACTTGTTACAGCTTTTAGAGCAACGTTTAGACAATGTTGTATATCGCATGGGTTTTGCTAGCACACGCGCTGAAGCACGTCAGTTAGTAAGCCACAAAGCGATTTTAGTTAATGGTCGTGTAGTGAATATCCCTTCATACGTAATTACTCCAGAAGATACTGTTGTAATTCGTGAGAAGTCGAAAACACAAGCACGTATCATCGCTGCTCTAGAGTTGGCTGAGCAACGTGAAAAGCCGACTTGGGTTGAAGTTGACGGTAAGAAAATGGAAGGCAGCTTCAAGCGCCTACCTGAGCGTTCAGATCTGTCTGCGGACATTAACGAACAACTAATCGTCGAACTTTACTCTAAGTAAAGTTAAGAGTTAAGAGAGGATAAAATGCAGGGTTCTGTTACCGAATTCCTAAAACCAAGGTTAGTCGATATCGACGCTATCAACCCAACGCGTTCTAAAGTAGTTTTAGAGCCATTAGAGCGTGGCTTCGGTCACACTTTGGGTAATGCCTTACGCCGTATACTGTTATCATCTATGCCTGGATGTGCAGTAACTGAAGTAGAAATCGACGGTGTATTGCATGAGTACAGCGCGAAAGAGGGCGTACAAGAAGACATCATTGAAATTCTGTTAAACCTTAAAGGTCTAGCAGTAACTTTAGAAGGCAAAGATGAAGTTTTTCTGACCCTGACTAAATCTGGTGTAGGCCCTGTGACTGCGGCTGATATTCAGCACGATGGTGATGTAACTATCGCCAACCCAGATCACGTTATCTGTCACCTTACGACAGCTAACAGCGAGATCAGCATGCGTATTCGTGTTGAGCGCGGTCGCGGTTATGTGCCGGCATCTAGTCGTTTATCCTCTGATGACGATGAGCGTCCAATTGGTCGTCTGCTGCTTGATGCATCATTCAGCCCAGTTGAACGTATTGCGTACTCGGTTGAATCAGCCCGTGTTGAGCAACGTACAGACTTAGACAAGTTAATCATTGATATGGAAACAAACGGCACTTTAGATCCTGAAGAAGCGATCCGCCGTGCGTCTACTATCTTAGCTGAGCAATTAGATGCATTCGTAGATTTACGTGATGTAACTGAGCCAGAAGAGAAAGAAGAGAAGCCAGAATTCGATCCTATTCTACTTCGTCCAGTTGATGATCTTGAGCTAACAGTACGTTCAGCAAACTGTTTGAAAGCCGAGCAAATTCAATATATCGGTGATTTAGTTCAGCGCACTGAAGTTGAGCTTCTTAAAACGCCTAACTTAGGTAAGAAGTCTCTAACTGAAATTAAAGACGTGCTAGCTTCACGTGGTCTTTCTCTAGGTATGCGCCTAGAAAATTGGCCGCCTGCAAGCCTAGCTGAATAATCTAAATCACTATATTAGTTTAGTTAGAAGGATAGGGTCATGCGCCATCGTAAGAGTGGTCGTCAATTAAACCGTAACAGCAGCCATCGCAAAGCGATGTTCAGCAACATGGCTGGTTCTTTGGTGAAACATGAAATCATCAAAACAACTTTGCCTAAAGCTAAAGAGTTGCGCCGTGTAATTGAACCTTTAATCACACTGGCTAAGACTGACAGTGTAGCAAACCGCCGTTTAGCGTTTGCTCGCACGCGTGATAATGAAGTAGTTGGTAAATTATTCAGCGAAATCGGTCCACGTAATACAGACCGTCCTGGTGGTTACACTCGTATTCTTAAGTGTGGCTTCCGTGCTGGTGATAATGCACCAATGGCTTATATTGAACTAGTTGGTCGCCCAGCGACAAACGAAGAAGTTCAAGAAGACGCGCAGTCTGCAGAGTAAGTCGTAAAGACACCAAAAAGCCGAGCTTATGCTCGGCTTTTTACTTTCTGAAATTCATTTCTAATAAAATAACTCTATCAATCCACAATCATCACCATACCATCTTGAAGCAACTAGCAACTAGCAACTAGCAACTAGCAACTAGCAACTAGCAACTAGCAACTAGCAACTAGCAACTAGCAACTAGCAACTAGCAACTAGCAACTAGCAACAAAGATCACATGTAAAGATCATTACGTTTCTCTTTATTAAGTGAGCCCATCTTTATACAAACTCAAATAAGTTTTTTACTTCTTATATTGTTTAAATAACCCAAATACTGCTAATTTAGTGTGGTTTTTGCACGTTTCGTTCGTATTTTGCGCGAACAGTCATTTTTTTAATAAAAACTGCAAAAAACAGTTGATCTGAATTCGGATCTCCCTATAATGCGCATCCACCGACACGGCGGACTGCTTACAAAAAAGCAAAACGACGAGTTGGTTGAGTCAAGTAAAACTGAGTTTTGAAAAAATAAACTTTTCTCAAAATTAAGTGTTGACAAAAATAACGGCTTGCGTAGAATGCACAGCCCTTGAGACGCGAAAGTATCTCAAACG
>NZ_JAKEVN010000014.1:0-55093 GCF_022398505.1 Pseudoalteromonas sp. Isolate3
TAATTGTTATTATTTATTGTGCAAAAACAAATATACCAGATTCATTTTTATATTTATAAATTTTTTATGAAGATTAATGAATTTTCTGAATAAACACATATGATTTCAAAATTAGCCTCGATAGGCGGTTGACTTTACATACAAGTGTTTTTACATTAACTCAATGAAACAAATTATCTCTCGCACTTACTTTTCGTTTTTTAGCTTCTTTAAATAGAGGAGGCTTAACTGTTTGCGAGATAAATTCACCGAATAGCTAAAGCCTCCCACTTGGGAGGCTTTTTTGTTTGCGCACTGTTTTGGAATGAGGAAACCAACATGAGCATTGATACATTAAATGCGTTACGACACGATATTAATGAAATAGATTCCGACTTACTTGTCTTACTGGCAAAAAGACGTCGTATCAGCCACAGCGTGGTTGAGTACAAGATAGCCAATAACAAACCAATTCGCGATGAGGCTCGCGAACAAGCATTACTCGAAAAGCTCATTAGTTATGGAAAATCATTAGGCCTTGATGCGTACTACATTAATAACGTGTTCCAAACCATTCTTGAAGATTCTGTTCTAAACCAACAAGCGATGTTGCAAAAAAACCTTAACCCAGAAGCCATGAGCGAAAGTCATCGTGTTGCTTATTTGGGTGGTCAAGGTTCATACAGTCAATTAGCCTGTCATAAATATTTCAGCCGCCGCCCGGGTAAAGTAATTGAAATGGGTTGCTCTAGCTTTGACCAAATCACAGGTAAAGTAGAAAGTGGCCAAGCTGATTTTGGTTTATTACCTATTGAAAACACCAGTTCTGGTAGTATCAATGAAGTATTCGATTTATTACAGCACGCTCAAGTATCAATTGTTGGTGAAGTGACGCACAGCGTTGAACACTGTTTATTAGCGATGCCTGGTACTGAGTTATCTCATATCAATAAAATATTTGCTCACCCACAGCCTTTTGCTCAATGTAGCCGTTTCATTCAGGGCTTAGGTGACATTCAACATGAAACCTGTGATTCAACTTTCCATGCATTGCAATCAGCAGTTGAAACCGCAAACAGTGCCGCTATCGGCTCTGCACAAGCAGGGAAAAACGTCGGTTTAGAAGTGGTTAAATCAGGCTTGGCCAATCAAAGTGAAAACCATAGCCGCTTCATTGTAGTAGCCCGTAAACCTCTTCAAGTGTCGAAACAAATCCCAACCAAAACGAGTTTAATTATGGCCACCAAGCAACAAGCGGGTTCGTTAGCTGACGCCTTAATGATTTTTAAACATCACAAAATTAACCTTGTAAAACTAGAGTCACGTCCAGTACCTGGAAACCCTTGGGAAGAAGTGTTTTATGTAGATCTCGAAGCAAACCTTGATGACTTACATGTTAAACAGGCACTAGAAGAGCTAAAAGAACATACTCAGTACACCCGTGTACTTGGTTGTTATCAAAGTGAGTCTTTGCAAGCTGTAAGTGTTTAACTGACGATCATTACTGATTAATGAAAGGAGCCGCTTGGCTCCTTTTTCGTATAATTTCATCTTAGATACTTGCACCCACAGCCCCGTCTAAGCATAATCTTGAAAACAATTTCAAATTGGATCATTCATGAATTGGTTAGCAGAATTAGCAACTAAAAGAACACCTTGGTTATTATTAGCATTTATTTCACTAGCGTTTGAAGTCACTGCGTTGTTTTTTCAATACAGCATGGGACTTGAACCATGTATTATGTGTATTTATCAACGTACCGCTGTTTTAGGCTTACTTGCAGCAGGTGTGATTGGAGCGATTAACCCGCAAAATATGGTTGTTCGCCTTGTTGCATTTGCTACTTGGGGTATCTCTGCAATCTGGGGTTACTTTATTGCTAAAGAACACATTGCAATGCAAAACAATACCGACCCTTTTGCATTTAGCTGCGCATTTGAGCCTAATTTCCCAAGCTTTATGCCACTGCATGAATGGATCCCTAGCTTTTTTGCAGCCACTGGCGATTGCGGCAATATTGATTGGCAATTTGCATCAATGAGTATGCCTGCATGGATGGAGATTATTTTCGCTGCGTTTTCAATAGTCTTTGTAGCCGTTTTATTTAGCCGTTTAGTAACTAAAAAGTCGTTATAATGATTTATTTTTTTACTAGTCAAATCCCTGCTTTAAAAACTTTTAAAGTAAGGCAGCGCCAGCAAATAATTGCACTTGCTCTGGCTCATTTAAGCCCAAGTAAAAAGGTTATTTTATCGGTGTGTAAGCTTGCCTTTCTTGCGCCATTATTTTTAGGTTTAGCCTACTTTGAAGGCTGGATGCTGTTACCTTGGTTATTATTAGCAGGCTTAAGTTACCCACTTATCACAACACCTATCGAAAATTTGTTCGCACTAGCGCATTTAGACAAAGCTATCAATGAATTTAAACAGGGCGAATAACGCCCTGTTTAGGGCGTGTTGACCTTTGTGGATTAAAGTTTGTTCGCTCTAGGGGCAATTTAATCGCGGCGCGAGATTTGTAACCTAGTGGACTAAGTAAAAATCGAGCAAAGCTACCGCGTTCTGCCCACGCCCTTTAGCTTCATCTATTTAAGTAATAAAAAGATAATCGCCCCTAGGAAGAACCCAAAAGGCAGCGCGTGTTTGGTATGGATGCTGCGTTATCGCCTATTTATGTTGAACAACCACACGACATAGGCTCTGCCTTGCTTAAATACCAAACATACTGCTGCAAAATCAATCACAATAGGTCAACACGCCCTAGTCTTTTAAAGCGTAATTTTCCCCTCAAGTTTAGCAAATACCTTATCGCCTATTCCTTTTACTTCTTTTAATTGCTCTACCGACTTAAACGGACCTTGCTTATTGCGATGCTCAACAATCGCTTTAGCTTTAGACTCACCAATACCCGGTAATTGAGTAAGTTGATCGATGCTAGCTTTGTTAATACTGAGCTTTTGCATTTTAACTTGTGTTGCTTCGGTTGGTTTTACGGCGAATGCCGGTGTTGTAAGCAGTAACGCAATACTCGTGGCAAGTAAAAGACTTGATAGTAATTTCATAATTTCCTCCGTGATGTCCATCTTGGACAGGTAGTTAGCTATTACCCAACACTCACTCCATCGCTTGTGTTTAACTTTGGGTAACAATATAAATAAAGCTAATGCCCCTATTATTGTCAAATTTGTTCCATAAAAAATTTCTTTAGATACTTGCAAAGTAAGGCCCGAAGCATTACTGTATATAAAAACAGTAATCAAAGTGGCGATTTTACGCTGCAAATGCCACGCTTAAATGCAGGAGAAATCATGGCTGTTGTTGTTAAATATGTTGTAGAAAGAAACGGAGTCGAGCGCATGACGTTTACTACTAAGAAAGAAGCTGATGCGTATGACAAAATGCTCGACATTGCTGAGTCATTAGAATTAATGCTTGAAAAAGTTGATGTACCATTAAGCGAGCAACAAATTGAATCACTAGCGCTTGAAATGGCAAAAGAAAAAGACCAATTTATGGCTGTACTTAAAGGTGCAAAAGAGGTTCCTGCGAAGCCTAAAAAAGCAAAATCAGACGATAACGTTGCAGATATAAAAGAAAAAGCTGCAAGCTAAGCATTGGTTATAAAATTAAAAAAGGGCAACAAATGTTGCCCTTTTTTGTGCTTACTCAAAACTAAAGTGATGACTCAACTTCATCAAATAAATCTGTAATTTCTTTTTTCGGCTCAGTCGTCATTAGGCTCACAACAATAATGGCAATCGTTGATAAAATAAAGCCAGGGACAATCTCATAAATAATTGCACTTAGCGATTGGCCATCGATCTTAATTGGCGCGTAAATCCAAAACAGTACTGTTGCAGCACCGACAACCATACCACTGATAGCGCCTTGTAAGTTCATGCGCTTCCAGTAAAGGCTAAGTAGTACTAATGGACCAAATGCAGCACCGAAACCAGCCCATGCATTACTTACTAAATCCAAAATAGAGCTATCGCGGTCATACGCTAGGTAAATAGCAAACAGAGCAACCAAGATAACACTAATACGACCGACTAATACTAGCTCTTTTTGAGAAGCACTTCGGTTTAAATAAATCTTATAGAAGTCTTCTGTTAGAGAGCTTGAACACACTAGTAATTGCGATGAGATGGTACTCATAATCGCAGCTAAAATAGCAGCCAATAAGAAACCTGCAATTAGAGGATGGAAGATAAGTTCAGACAGTACCAAGAAAATAGTTTCTTTATCATCAATTGGCATTTGGTTTTCAAGCATATAAGCAGCACCAAATAAACCTGTTAACACAGCACCAATTGCTGAAAGTGTCATCCACGACATCCCCACACGTCGCATAGTTGGCATATCTTTAACTGAACGCACAGACATAAAACGAACAATAATATGCGGCTGTCCAAAATAACCAAGACCCCATGCCATTGCAGAGATAATAGCAATCGTCGAACCACCAGCAAACCAGTCCATCATATTAAGTGCATGAATTTCAGTTTCTTTTGGTGAGCTTAACAATAAATCATAGCGTGCATTGGCGAGTGTATCCATGAATGGTTGATCAAGCATAGTATATGTCGCAATTGGTACTGCAAGCAGCGAGATAAACATGATACAGCCTTGAACAAAGTCTGTAAGGCTTACTGCTAAGAAGCCACCAAACAAGGTATATAACACTACAACGCCAGTTGTGATATACAGACCCATTTCATAGCTCATATTAAATGAGTTTTCGAATAACTTACCACCCGCGACAACACCTGATGAAGTATACAAGGTGAAGAAAACAATGATTACTATCGCAGAAATAACACGCAGTATATTTTTATTATCATCAAAGCGGTTTGCGAAATAATCTGGAATGGTGATTGAGTCATTCGCTTTCTCAGTATAAACACGTAAACGAGGCGCTACCAAGAAATAGTTAGCCCAAGCACCGAGTACTAGACCTATAGCAATCCAAACTTTGCTTAAGCCGAACAGATACATTGCACCTGGTAAGCCCATTAGCAGCCAACCACTCATATCTGATGCACCTGCTGAAAGCGCAGCAACACTTGGTGATAAATTACGACCACCTAGCATATAACCTGATACATCGTCTGTGGATTGCTTATAAGCGTATAGCCCAATCCCCAACATTACGATGAAGTACAATGCTAACGAAATTATCATTCCTGTTTCCAAATTAGCCTCCAATAATTGTTTAATGTTGGCTTTTAATCCGAATAATGACTCGCAAGTTACTTAATTTTAAGACATTATTGGGGTAAAAACCGATATCACTCATGACTATAACATGCTTCTACCCTACAACTCCAATCAAGCCGTTCAGTGGCAGGTTTACAATTACAACCTTTTCATAACAAAAATGTGATATTTAATCGCTAGTTATAGAATTTCATTACAATTTATCCTAGTCTTAGGATCACAGAAAATCAGTATTTATCCTCAAAAATGAATATTTAATTAATGCTATTTTAGGCACGATGACTTATATTGCTCATGGATAAATGAATTAACCGAAGTGGACTTGCTAGGACTATGTATTTTTACGCTGCACGCCAACCTATTTTAGATAAGGAAAAGAAACTTGTCGGCTACGAACTCTTGTTTAGGGATGGCGTAGATAACGTTTTTCCTGATATTGACGGTGATGAAGCGACATCTCGACTCATTGAAGGTAGTCAGTTCAATTTTGGTTTAGAAGATTTAACGGATAACAAACCAGCCTACATTAATTTCACTTTAGAGACACTCCAAAAAGGCTACCCACTTTTACTGGGTAAAGAGCAAGTAGTTGTCGAAATTCTTGAAACGATTCAACCGGGTAAACGTTTACTAGCAATGGTTCAAGATTTAAAAGAGCGCGGATATACGCTTGCCCTTGATGATTACATACACCAACCTGTTTGGCGCCATTTTTATCCGTATATCGATATTATCAAAATTGACTTTTTAACCTGTGATAAAGAGTCTATTGAATCCGTCGTTGAGGCAATCAAACCTCACCCGCACATCAAGTTACTCGCCGAGAAAGTTGAAACATACGAAAAATACCAACTTGCTTTGGACATGGGGTTTAGCTATTTTCAAGGCTTTTTCTTTTCAAAGCCTGAAATGGTGCAAAGTAAAACTTTACCACCTTCTGAGATGGCTCTTGCCGAGCTTTTATACGAAACCTCAAGTATTGATTTAAATCTCAGAAAAATCACCGAGGTATTTGAACGAGACGTTAACTTATCTTACAAGTTGTTACGCTATTCAAACTCAGCAGCTTTCAAACGCAGAGCTGAAATTAGCACGATAAAACAAGCGCTGATTGTTTTAGGCAGTGAAGAAATCAAACGTTTCTTATCACTTTTATTTGCTGCACAAGTTGCGGCAGATAAACCTGCAGAGCTGATACGTTTATCACTAACCCGCGCCCGTTTTGCTGAGTTATTAGCAATAAGCCATGGCAAGTTACGTGATACGGGTATGGCATTTTTAACCGGTATGATGTCGTTAATGGACGCTATCCTCGATGAAGATATGCCAAGCGTAATGGGTAAACTTCCTCTTACAAATGAAATCAAAGGTGCTTTGCTTCATGGTGAAGGATTACTAGCGACTTATTTACGCTTAGTAAAATTTTATGAACAAGCTGAGTGGGATAAAGCAAAGGATATTCAAGAAGAACTCGGTCTTAAACCCGAAGAAGTACCTGATGCTTACCACGATGCATTAAGCTGGTCTAATGAACAAATGGGTGTATTTGGAGATTAACTTCCCCCATATAAACATAAAAATGCCAGCAATTGCTGGCATTTTTATTGGTTTGATTTTTTAGGTTAGAGATTTTCTAGGAAATCTTCATCAAAATCATCGGGTTCTTTTTCTACTGGTGGATTACCATCATGTAGCTCATATAATTGACGCTGGAAGTAGATATCCTTCATAAAAATGTAAGGGTCTAACGACTCATTTAATAAGCTCTCTTGCGGCATCAACGAGGCACGTGCTTCAACGGCTTTTAGCGCAAATACCAGAATAGTTTGTGGTGTGGTTAGGGTAATTTCAGGTAGAACGAAGTTATCTACCACATCACCAGTTAGATTTCGTGCTGTACTTGGCCCCATACCTGGGATCATTAAATAAGCACCATCACCGACCCCCCATACACCTAGGGTTTGACCAAAATCTTCATCGACAATTTCTAAACCAAGCGATGAGGCTACATCAAATAAGCCAAGTAGACCTACCGTAGAGTTCACTAGAAAGCGCGCTAAACTAATACCCATATTACCTGGTTTACCCTGCAGACCAGCATTGACCATATCTGTCGGCGCTGTAATGTTATCAGTAAAATTAACAATACTGCGTCTAACAGGGGTTGGTGTCACTGTGACATAACCGACGGCTGCTGGACGAAGAATATAGGCATCAAGCACGTCCATATTAAAATCATACATAGGACGGTTAAACGACTGTAATGGGTCTCGCTCATCCACTTTTTCTTCAGGTATCTGTGCGCATCCTGCAAGTACTAAAAAAAAGATAAAAAATATACTGTGCCTAAACATCGGCTATCCTTACGGTATTAACTCATTAATTAGCAGTGAATATTCTTTAACGTTTGCACGCTCTAAGACATCCGACTTGCCTTCCAACTCGCCGCTTGAAGTTACCACAGTTGCATCTTTTGATAAACGCGCAGTTAAAATAATTTTATCGACACTAGATAGATTCAGACCTTCAACCATCGCATTAGTATCACTTAACATCACTGTTAACGGAAAACTATACTCTGTCATTTTAACTACAGCCAATGGCATTTGCGGGCCACTTGCCGCTTTAGCAAAAATAAACAATGTACCGTTTTGCGGCTGTGAATCGGCAAGTGCAGGGTCTAAATCAACTGTGATGCTAATTTCACTGCTTGTAGCCTCTGCTAATTCAGTCTTTTTGACTTGCTGATCATTACTTAAATGGGCATCGATTTCGGCAATACGCTCTGCAATCATGCTATAACGCGGGTCGCTTTGCTGCATACTTGCAAGCAATACTTCAAATGCTGTTTTAGCTTGAAGCCAATCTTTACGCTCATAAGCAATCAATGCTAATAATGAGATTGCATCAATATTAGTTGGCTCTGCTTTTAGCACTCTTGATAACATAGTCGCTGCTCGAGACATATTCGCATCACTGCCTTCCATTAGCAAAACTTGCGAGTAGCTGATCAGCACTTGTTTGTTATCAGGATTCATTTTAAGCACTTTATCAAATGACTGCATTGCCATATCAAATTCATTTAATGACATAGCAACACGGCCTAGTAGCATCCACGCCACTTCATCGTCACCACTTTGATCAAGCTTAGTACGCAGTGCTAAAGCAAAAGCTTGTAGCTCATTCGGTGTTAAAGGCTCACCTTCTTGCATAACGGCACGCTCACCGTATGACTTAAGATTAGCCATCGCGTCATGCCAGCCTTTAATTTGCTGCTGACTACCGGTATAACCATAAAAGATAGCTGTTAAAACAATCAAAAAGCCTGCGCCAGTAAGGGCAAAAATACGGTTATTACCTTTACTGTTCAACGCTTTTTCAGGCGACAACTCATTGAGTAAACGACGTTTTTGTTCGATAACTGACTCATCGTGCATTTGTGCATCAATACGTTGGTTATCGAGTTCAGTTTTAAGTTCATCTAAACGTTGATGATAAATTCGGATTAACTCCGAGTTTGCATTGTGATCAAGACGTTGAATACGCTCACGTTTAAAAAACGGTACGACAACAAATAGCAATGCAATCAGTGTGAGTAAAACAAAAGAAGCCCACATTAATGCCATCTAGCTTTGCTCCTGACGTTGATTTTGTTCAATTAATTTTGCAAGTAATGCTTCGTCTTGCTCTGTCCATGTTTGTTTCACTGATGCCTTGCGTTGGCGTAAAACAATAAAGCCAAAGCCAAGAACCACAATCAATACAGGCAATACCCACAATACCAAGGTTGCTGGTGTGACTGGTGGTTCGTAGTGTACGAAGTAACCATAACGGTCAATCATGTAATCAATGACTTCATCTTTGCTTTTGCCATCTTTTACCAGCGCTAACACCTTATCGCGTAAGTCTTTGGCTACAACCGCGTCTGAGTCAGCTATATTTTGGTTTTGACATTTTGGACAGCGCAGCTCTTTGGTTAGCTCACTAAAGCGAACGGCTTGTTCTTTATCATCAAATTGATACTTGTCTTGCTCTGCAAATGCTGTAAACGTGATAAACAAACTTACTAAAAAGATCACGAGTCTCATTACTGTAACTCCTGCATTAACGGTGCGAATTTAGCACGCCATACACGCGGATTAATATCACCTGTATGGTGCAGCAAAATAGTGCCTTGCTTATCGACTAAGAAGGTTTCTGGCGCACCAGAAACCCCTAAATCAAGAGCTAAAGTGCGCTTTAAATCTAAGATATTAAATTGATACGGGTCGCCGGCACGATTAAGCATGCTAGTTACGTCTTCACGTAGTGCGTTAATATCAAACTGACCATCGAAATCAGGGTCATAGCCTTGTTCATAGTATAAACCAACTATCTTAACGCCCTGCTCTCTAAGCTCAGTCAAGTAACCTAACTCAGCTAAACAAGTCGGACACCAAGTACCCCATACATTAAGTAGGTAAACTTCACCTTTTAAATCGGCGTCAGTCCAACGCTTTGACTCATCCATCAAATCTGGCAAGTTAAAAGTAGGCATAGCCTGCCCAATACGCCCTGTTTGTAACTCACGAGGATTAGCAAACAAACCTTGATATAAAAACACACACAGTAAAACGAACACCAATAAAGGCGCTAGTGAGATGAGTTTACGATTCATACTAAAGCCTCCTGCTTAGTCGACTTCTGGCGATAGCGTTTATCACCAAGCACTAAAAAGCCTGCCAGTGAAATCAAGATACCACCGAGCCACATCCAACGAACATAAGGTTTATGATAAATACGTAACGACCAAGCACCTTGGCTTAATTGCTCACCCAGTGCTAGGTATAAGTCTCGTGTAAAACCGGCATCAACAGCCGCTTCTGTCATAAATTGCATACCAATGTCGTAACGACGCTTTTCAGCATGTAAAACGGTCACTTTTTTATCGTTTTTCAGTACAGTGACGACACCTGCATGACCACTATAGTTTGCGCCACGAATTGTTTTAACACCGTCAAATCGGTACTGGTATTCATTTAAAGTCACGGTTTCGCCAGGCTTCATTGATACATCACGCTCAACTGAGTAAGCAGAAGTTAACGTTACACCTGCAATCACGAATGCTAAACCAATGTGACCTAAAACCATCGCCCAGTAACTTAGCCCTAGTCGTTTAAAGCCTTCGCCTAGAGAGCTATGAATAGTCACTTTTGCAGCTAAATCAACAAGAGTGGTAACAAAAATCCATACCGCCAATGCTGTTGCAATAAAAGTAATTGGCGCAATCACGTCGTAGCTTGAATACAACCATGCCGCCGTTGCAACTAAACTTACTGCTGCCGACAGAACAAGTTTATTCTGCAGCATTGACCATTTGTTTTGTTTCCAACGTAACAGTGGACCCATACCCATTAAAATGGCAAATGGCACTAGTAGAATAGCAAACATCTTGTTGAAGAAAGGCTCACCAATCGAAATACTGCCTAAGCCAAGCTCTTTGTGGATCATTGGCAGTAAAGTACCTAGAAGTACAATCAGCGTTGCCACAACTAAAAATATATTGTTTAACCAAAGGGCAACTTCACGTGAGGCAAACTTATAACGGCCCTCACTTTTCACCTGTGAAACACGCAGTGCATACAGCGATAAACCGCCACCCACAACAATGGCTAAGAAAGCTAAAATGAACATACCGCGATTAGGATCTGACGCAAAGGCATGCACAGATACAATAATGCCCGATCGAACAATAAAAGTACCCAGTAAGCTTAGAGAGAATGCCGCAATAGCCAGTAACACTGTCCATGACTTAAATACACCACGTTTTTCTGTGGTTGAGAGTGAGTGTAATAGCGCTGTTGCCACAAGCCATGGCATTAAAGAAGCGTTTTCAACGGGATCCCAGAACCACCAGCCGCCCCAGCCTAGTTCTGAGTATGCCCACCAACTACCGATGGTAATACCTAAAGTTAAAAACCCCCATGCAGCCATAGTCCAAGGACGAGACCACTTGGCCCAAGTATTATCGAGTTTACCAGTAAGTAGCGCAGCGATTGCGAATGAGAAAGACACTGATAGACCTACGTAACCCATATAAAGCAATGGCGGGTGAATAATCATACCTGGGTCTTGCAGTAATGGATTTAAATCGCGACCTTCAACTGGGAAATACGGCAATAGACGTTCAAATGGGCTCGACATTAACAAGGTATACAGCATAAAGCCGACACCTAAAAAGCCTAACACACCAAGCACTCGGGCACGTAAAACCCAAGGCAATGATTGCGAGCGCATAGCAACAACGGCTGTCCAACCTGCTTGCATCACTAACCAAAGTAAAATTGCTCCTTCATGACCACCCCATGTCGAAGTGATTTTGTAGTACCAAGGTAAGGTGCTACTTGAGTGATAAGCAACGTACGATACGGTAAAGTCGTCGGTTAAACTGGCATAAATAAGTGCTGCAAATGATAAAAGTACAAATACGAACTGCCCAATTGCTAATGATGGAGCTGCGCGCATTAAACGTAAATTGCCGGTATGCGCCCCCCACAAAGGAAAAATACACAGTAAAACACTGAGCACCATAGCCAGTGTTAAAGAAAAATAACCGAGTTCTGGGATCATATTAATTACCGTTCTCTAAGTTATACGTCGGTTTTTCGTGTTTAATACCTTTCACTGCTTCTGCAACTTCTGCTGGCATATACTCTTCATCATGCTTTGCAAGAACTTCAAAGGCATCAATTTCATTCGCTTTTACTAACACGCCCTGCGCCACAATCCCTTGGCCTTCACGAAATAAGTCTGGCAAAATCCCTTGATAATTAATGGTCACCATAGGGCCTTTATCTATTAACTTAAAGCTTACCTTTAAGCTTGATTCATCTCGAACAACGGAGCCTGGCACAACCATGCCACCTATACGTAGCTTCTGACCGATGTGCGGTTTTTCTTTATTTGGTCCTTTACCCTCAACAAGTTCACTTGGGGTATAGAATAGATTGATGTTTTCTTGCAGTGCATAAAGCACTAAACCAATGGTTGCACCCACACCAAAAATAATGGCTACAACAGCTAATAAACGTTTTTTACGTCTTGGATTCATTGCCCTGCCTCTTGCTTCGCTTTCTTAATGCGCTCTTCACGTTGTGCTTGCTGCCTAACTGAAGAGAAAATACGCTTTGTATCGTTTAACGAACTAAATAAAATACCGAGTAAAATCAATGCACAGCTGCCAAAAGACAACCACACATAAAAGCCATAGCCACCCATGGCAATAAAATCTGAAAAAGAATCAAACTGCATGATTAACCTCGCTTAAGCATATCACGCACCCAAGGGCGGTGCTTTTCACGTTGTAAAATTTCGTTTTTAAGGCGGATTAAAGTCACAACCCCAACAAAACCTGCAAACGCAACTATGTTCACCATTAATGGCCAAAACATGCTTGGATCAATGGCTTTAGTATCAAACTTTGTAATGGTTGCACCTTGGTGCAAGGTATTCCACCACTCTACCGAGAAGTGAATAATCGGTAAGTTGATAACTCCAACAATCGCTAAAATACAGGCGGCACGACCCGCTGCTTTTTTATCTTCAAAAGCATGATAAAGCGATAACACACCCAAGTATAAAAATAACAGAATGAGCTCAGAGGTAAGACGCGCATCCCACACCCACCATGCGCCCCACATAGGCTTACCCCATGCTGCGCCGGTAATTAGTGCTATCGCTGTCACACATGCCCCAACTGGTGCAATTGCAATTACAGCAAGTTCAGCATTACGTAATTGCCATACTAGTGCGATCACTGCTGCAATCGCCATAGAAGAATAAGCGCCCATTGATAAAATTGCTGAAGGCACATGGATAAAAATAATTCGGTAGCTATCTTTTTGTTGGTAATCGGCTGGAGCATAAGCAAGCCCCCAGACCCATCCAACAATCATACAGACCACCGTAACGACGGCGAAATAAGGCAGTAAGGTGTTACACAATTGGTAAGCACGATCTGCTTTTGCGTAGGGATGTAACCACTTCCACATATTAACTTACACTCACTTTCAATGCTGACGATATGGCAATTGGCGCCGCTATAATCGCTACGATTAGCATGGCACCAAGAATTGCAAGCTGTCCGCTATAGGCAAGCTCCATAGAGCTGGTATCAATAGCAGAGGTTGCAAAGATTAGTACAGGGATATACAAAGGCAAAACAAGCAAACTCATTAGAATGCCGCCTTTTTGCAGTCCCACAGTAAGTCCAGCGCCAATTGCGCCAATGAAGCTAAGCAATGGTGTCCCCAACAATAACGTGAGAACAGTTGCTAAAAGCGCTGAACTTTCTAAATTCAATAACAAAGCAAATACCGGTGTCATTAACACTAAAGGCAGCCCCGTAATAACCCAATGAGCCGCAACTTTTGCAAGCACTGTCAACGGTAATGGATACGAAGAGGCAATTAATTGCTCTAATGTTCCGTCGTGATAATCATCACGAAATAGTTTATCTAGGCCTAACATTGTCGATAGTAACGCAGCAACCCAAATAATACCCGGAGCCATGCGAGCTAGCAGTCCAGGCTCAGGGCCAATTGCTAACGGAAAAAGTGTAATAACAATAAGAAAAAACAAGATGGGGTTAACGATTTCAGCACGCTGACGAAACGCTAATTTCAGATCTTTAGAAAAAACCGCAGAGAATAATTGCCAATACGAATGCTGCTTTACCATCAGTGGCGATACTCCAAAGTCACTGTTTTTAGGTCACTAAATTGTGTCGTTAAATCTTGGTGGGTGGTTAAAAGAATTGCGCCGCCAGCATTTAAATGCTCAACAAAGCGTTCTTGCAAAAATGCTACACCGCTTTTATCAAGAGCCGTAAATGGCTCATCAAGGATCCATAGCTTGGCACTATTTAACCACAACCTTACTAAGGCTACACGGCGCTGCTGTCCTGCTGACAACATGCGAACAGGCACATCTTCAAGGCCAACTAAACCTATTTTTGCTAGGATCGGATATAAGTCTTGCTTGCAATCATAACCATTAATTTTTAGCCAAAATGCAACATTCTCAAGGGCAGTGAGTTGCGTATTTACACCGGTTTTATGGCCGATGAACATTAGCTCTTGTGCATATTCATCATAGTATTTTGTAATCGAACGCTCTTGGTAAAAAACATCGCCTTCATCTGGCATAGCGAAACCCGCGATAATGCGCAATAATGATGTTTTACCAGCCCCATTCGGACCAGCTAACTGCATAATTTGCCCCGATTTCAAGCTGAAATTAAGATCCGCAAACAAACAACGATCTTGCTTGATGCAGGTGACGGCCTTAATGTGTAACAAGATGACGATTCTCTATACCCAAAATTAGGCGTTAGTCTACCATAATGATAGGGTAATACGAATATTGCTTTAAAACGATTAACTTATATTTGATCTAAAATAATGAATAAACAAAGCCAGTTGACTCTCAGCACTCAGCTTAATCTAGACCCAAAAGCAATAAGCAGTGCATCAGAACACTCACCAAATGATGCCTTAAAAATGCTGGCTGAGCAGAGCCTAACTGCCCGTAATATTGTGATTGGTAAGCACAGCGTGCAAATGGACGTGCTAATCAATAACTCATGGCAAACTTTACGCTTATCAACAGAGCAAGAGAATCTCAAAACTGAGCGCTTTTTAGCGGCCAACATTCAATTAAGTAGTGATGGTAAACAGCTGACTATCACACCATCACCGCTGACGATTACACTTGGCAAAAGCCAGCAGTTACAAGCACTACTGAACTTGCTAACGCAAGGGAGTGCAAATACAAATCTGCCACACCCAGCTCAAATTGCGCCAAGCAAACCTTTACTACAACTACCAACATTAAAAACAGAGTTTACTCTTAACAATAGCCTCGTTGCTCTTTTAAAAGCTGAAGCACCACTTAAAGCCATTTTGCTGCCTGCTACCAATCAACAAAACAGCTTTAACTTAAATATTATTAATCGCTTTGGCGATTCATTGCATCAACAAAGTGTTAACCAACAAAAAGTAGCCGAGTTGGTGGCTAAGCTAACCCCTGAAATGAACTTAAAACTAGCTGGGCAGCAAGTGCAACTGAGTGTTGCTAACAAACAACAAAACGAATTAATTCTACCTCTTTCAAGAATGTCGCCAAAGCAAGCCAAACAGATTCAAGCCCAGTGGCAATTTCACCCGCATGCATTAAAACTAATCCCCCAGCAAGTTAAAAATACTGTTGAACTGATAAATAAAGCACCTGTGCAACAAATACTGTTAAAGAATTCGCTGTCTGAAACATTTAACCAAGCATTAAAAAGCCAAGCTGTTGAACCTAAGAATACGTTGTTAGCACCATCGAGCAGCTCAAATTCACCAATTAGCTCTTGGCTAAAAGACAGTTTTGCTGATTTAAAAACGCGTATTAGTGATGCAGTGCGCTATTTTGAAAAACTGCCTGCTACCACAAAAGCTGCTGTTAACCAGTCAACGCATCAGCTGATTGAAAGCAAAAACATGATTAGCCAGCTAGGCTTTAATGCTAATAAAATCAATATAATAAAGTTTGCCGCTGTTCAACAAACCGCGCCACAACACGCTGCGTTCCAAGTAGCGCAAAAAGCCAGTGGGCCAGTTACAGCTAATACGCCATTACCTACGTCTAAACAGACAGAATCATTAACCGAAAGTCAGTCTGCAAAGCAAGTTAGTTTACCCGTAAGCTATAACAAGGCGGCACCTTTAATACAACTATTGCAGCGAATAAAAGTCAGTTTAGAGCCGCTTGTTAATGCACAAACTCAGGCGAGTCAATCATCAACAAACAGTAGCAAAACACAACCTTCTTTGCTGAGCACAGATAATACTTTGCAAACAGCGCCTACAGACAACAAAGCTGTTAATACACTGAGTTCTGGTAAGCCTGTACCTGAACAGCTTGCTCAAGTTAAAAGTAATCTTGCAAATTCAGTAGTTAAAAATAGCAGTGAGCAGGTTATACAAACTAAACAAGCGACATTAAACTCAGCGACTCGAGCACTTAGTGAGCAAACCGCAGGGTTACAAAAAGTTGCTCAGCAGCAAACTCAATTACACGCCCCTTTTTTAGCTTTGAAAGAACCGAACTTGAGTCAGCCATTATTGCCGATAAGACCGATTGAAGCGGCACTGATTTCGAAACTATTACCGCTTCCTGAAAGCAAGCCTATAGCAAGCATACCTCTACCGGTGCAATTAACAGAAAAACTTGTAGCACTGAGTGAACAAAATACATCATCTTCAGTAGATTTAAATCGACTCGTTAATCAAGCATTTAATCGCATGATCTCGAGTCAAAACATGCACCCTACAACGATTGAACGAGAACTTTTAAGTATCCTCAGGCCAACAGCGCTGCCTAGCCAAACTCAGCAAGCAAGCTTTAGCCAAGGGTTAGAACAATTAGCAGTGGCTACACTTGCCGCACCAATTATTAACCAAGCACCAACCAACCTTAGTTTTAATAATCAGACAGGTCTTGATGCCTTACTGCAAGTGTTAGTGCCCAACTTTAAAGCCGTTAACGGCAGTAAGTTACTAGAACAGCTACAGCAGCCTGCGATGCAAGCTATGGCAGCTGAAGCTTCACAACTAAAAAACACTTTGGCTCAGGTGCAAACAACGCCCATCAATCAGCAACAAGATAACAGTGCTTTGGCGCAGTTTTTCTTGCCGATGAAGTTACCTCCTGATACTGGGCAAACAGAAATCAGCTTAGGGCAGTATAAAAAGCCAAGTAAAAATAAACTCGAAGCTAAGAATGTCTGGTTTGTGCGGTTGAACTTTGATTATGCCCAGCTTGGCAAGTTACAAATTACCGCAGAGGTGATGGATAAAGCAGTTGATTGTCAGTTACTCGCTTCTTCACAAGAAGTAACCGCACTTGCTCATCCGCACTTAGAAACACTGCGTCATAAATTAGCTGGCCATGGCTTAAATGTAGGCGAGCTAAACTTGCAGCAAGGTACATCAAGCCACCAAGCTTTTTATAAATCGCATGCGATTATTAATATTAAGGTGTAATATTTATGAGTGAACAATCGGTGCATAAATCAGCAATTGGCCTACTATATGAAGCAGGCAGCTCACCACGAGTAACCAGTAAAGGCTTTGGTGAATTGGCTGAAGAAATCGTTAAACTTGCTGAGCAAAAAGGTATTTTGATACACCAAGATGCTGACTTAGCACAAACCTTATCGCATCTTGAGTTAGGTGAAGAAATTCCAAAAGAGCTTTACTACGTGATTGCAGAGTTAATTGCTTTTTCATATGTATTACGTGGTAAATTTCCACCGGGTTGGCAAGATTTTCAGGGTAAGCTCAACATTCAAGCTTAGGGTTCAAAAACTCAAATAAAAAAGCGCCTCATTGGGCGCCTTTTTGTTTATGAAGTGACATGAGCAGCTCTGCTTCGGCTCTGGGTAATTCACATTCACGAATTATTTCTTCTAAATCAGCACCTAGCTCAACCATTTTTACCGCTCGCGAATAAATTTTCGCATTCGGATCATCATATTTTTGTGCATCTTGCAGCTGCTCAAGCTCTTTACTTTTCTCTTCAACAGCGACAACTCGTTTGCCAATACTAAGCATTCCGGCACGCATTTCAGCCACTTCGCTACGCAAAATACTCAACTGTTGCTGAGCTTCTTGTAGCTGCTTTTGCTTGGCTTGAATCGCCACCGCTTGCTTATTGTTATTGACAAAAATAAGCCCCAAACACACTAATACAAGCAAGATTGAGGCACCAAACAAAGAGTATAACAGCATATAATTTCCAAACGCTTATAGTGCGCTTAGCTCGTCCCACTCATCGTCATTTAATAATTTATTAAGATCAACCAAGATCAATAACTCACCATCACGGTTTGATACGCCTTGGATAAACTTAGCACTCTCTTCAGTGCCAATATTTGGCGCACTATCAATTTCAGAGCTACGCAGGTAAACCACTTCAGCAACACTGTCGACTAAAATACCGATCACTTGCTTTTCTGCTTCGATGATGACGATACGTGAATTATCAGTTACCTCTGCGCCCATCAGACCAAAACGCGCACGAGTATCAATAACAGTAACAACATTACCGCGTAAGTTGATGATACCTAACACATAAGAAGGCGCACCTGGCACAGGAGCAATTTCTGTATAGCGAAGTACTTCTTGTACTTGCATTACATTAATGCCGTACGTTTCTTCTTCAAGTTTAAAGGTTACCCACTGTAACACTTCATCGTTGCTATCAGCGTTTTTATTTGCTGACAGTAGTCTTTCTTCACTCATGCTATTACTCCGTAAAAATAGTTACTGCTCACGGCTGTCTAAGCCCTGCTCTAGCAATTGATTTAAATTTTCAACGTCAATCAAGGCGCACATTTTCTCTTTGATGACACCTGCAAGCCAAGGCCGCTTACCTGATTTCGCTCGCCATTTTACATCTTCTTTACGAAGCGTAATATTATTTACGAGCTTTTCAGCCAATAATCCCCATTGACTGTCGCCTAAGGTGATTAAATACTGATAATTTAGTGATTGTTCTAATTTTTCATCATATTTTTCTGGCATTACCCAGCGTGCTGTGTCAACAACATTAAGCTTTTCTTCTCGGTTAAGCATTACACCTTTAAACCATTTAGGCTTGCCAAATAATTGATTAACCTCTCCCAGCTGATGAATTCCCCCTAATGCTTTTAAAGGTACAGCAAGAGTTAAACCCGCCACTTCAAAGAACAACGCCTGAAACTCACCATCAAAATAGTCTTCTTGACGATCAGACGAAGTTTTTGCAACCAGTTCAGCTTTAGGTTCTGCAACTATATCTTTGATATTAGCTTGGTTCTCGGTTTTCTCAAGCTCTTTAGTCGGTTCAGGGGTCGGTAAAGCATATTTTGGGGTAGGCTGAACCTCTGTCAGCTTTTCTTCTGTCTTAGTTTCAGGCTCTTTAACCTGCTCTAGTAACTTTGCAACCGGCTCTAGATTTTCTTCAGTAGGCTCATCTTCACACAACAAAGCGCCCAAATATTGGGTCATCACTTTTTCATTGGCAAATAAATGCTTACTCATCTTTAACCCTGTGCAATTAAGTAATCAAGCAGTGCGCGATATGCAAACACGCCACGTGAGCGTGGGCAAAATTGAATCGGCACCTGTTGTGCTAAACTAGCATCTCGAAATTTTGTATCGACGGGCACCACGCCTGACCATACTTTATCTTTGTAATTATCCTGCAGAGTCTTATAAGCTTCAAGTGATGCTTTAGTACGTTTGTCGTACATTGTTGGAATAATCGTATATTGGTACTGTTTTGCTTGCGATGTTTGCATCAGCTCCATCGTACGCATCATACGGTCAAGACCTTTCAAGGCCAAAAACTCTGTTTGTACTGGTACTAATATCCGTTCGCTCGCGGCAAGTGCATTCACCATTAAAACACCTAAAACAGGTGGGCAATCAATAATTGCATAATCGTAATGGTCACTAATTTTAGCTAGTGCTTTTTTAAGTATCAGACCCATACCATTTTTATTGCCCATGCTTCTATCTAGCGTAGCAATTGCCATTGTCGCCGGTAAAATGTCAAGATTCTCTAGCGTAGATGGGCACAGAGCCTGTAAAACTTCTTCACTGGCCATACTATTGCCGCGTGCAAAGATATCATACACGCTGACTTCAAGCTCTTCAGAGTCAATGCCAAAATAATAAGTTAATGATGCGTGCGGATCAGTGTCAATAAGTAACACTCGTTTTCCTTGTAAAGCAAAAATGCCAGCAAGGCTAACAGCTGTTGTTGTTTTCCCTACCCCACCTTTTTGATTCGCTACGGTCCAAACTTTCACATCACACCTTATTATTGTTCATTGCGCGTGGTAATCCTAATGCCACCGTGCGGTAATTGAATCACTTTAATGCTGTTATCATCACTTGGCAACTCAATTTCTGTCGTCTTTTCCGGTTGATTTTGTGATTCTTGTTCAGTACTTTGCGGCTCTTCGGGGGGTAAACCATACTTCGATAACGCTACGACCACTTTACGGTTCTCCGCGCGACCTTGCTCAGTGTCATTACTAGCGAAAGGTGAATATTCACCATAACCTTCAATTGCCATTCGAGCAGGATTAATACCTAAACTCTCAAGTTCAACAAGTATTGATGTTGCACGGGCTACCGATAACTCCCAGTTAGAGCGAAACATTTCATTACGAATACCTTCGTTATCAGTATAACCACGCACGCGGATATAGTTATCAACAGGCGCTATAATATCTCTAACTAAACCTACAACTTCCTTTGCACGTTGCTGTGCAACAGCACTGCCCGAAGAAAACAACATACCTGAGCTTAGTTCAATAATAAGCCAGTCTTGATGAAGCTCTAAACTTGCTTCACCATCACGAATTTCATCAATGAGTGCAGATTGTAGTTTAGTTAGCAAACTATCAAGGGGCTTGCCTAGATGCTTTTTATCAATATTACTCGTTTCACTTTGCCCATCAAGTAATTCAGGCCCTTGCTCATCCTTTCGGATACTTTCACCGTAAAGGATGTCTTTTTCTGGACTGACTCTGTCTGTTAAAATTCCGGTGCCGTTCACTCCGGTTCCAACTTGCTGTTGCTCACGAGCTGATTTCTCGAAAACCTGCTCAAGCGAATCGGAGAGAATTTGAAAGTCTTCATTTTTATTAATTGCTATGGCATACATGACCACAAAAAAAGCAAACATGATAGTCATGTAATCGGCATAAGAAACAAGCCAACGCTCGGTATGTTGGTTTTTTGACGTGTTATGACGCAGACGACGGCGCATCATAATAAATTACTCTTCAACTAAGCTTGGACGCTCAACACGGTACGCCTCAAGTTTTAGTTCTATATTCAGTGGGCTTTCACCTTGCGAGATAGCAATAATGCCTTCAGCAAGTAATTCATGATACAGCATCTTTTGTTCAATTTGCTGCTTTAACTTATTGGCCATAGGTAAGAATAATAAATTAGCTAAACCTACACCGTAGATGGTAGCGATAAAAGCGGTGGCGACACCCGCACCCAATTTTTCAGGATCTGTTATAAATTGCATTGCCTGAATCAAACCAAGTACCGCACCTAAAATACCAATTGTTGGACTATAACCCCCCATCGCTTCATAAACTCGGCTAACCTCTAACAAGCGCTCTCGTTCAAGCATTAAGTCAATTTCAAGGGTATCTCTAAGCTTTTGCTCATCGATACCATCAACGAGTAGACTCAACCCTTTTGCCGCGTATGGGTCTGTATGAGTAAGTGCCTCAGATTCAAGCGCTAAGTAACCTTCTTGGCGTGCTTTGTGCGACCAGCGCTTTACTTGTTCGATAGCTGCATCAATATCATGATATGGCGGAAAGAACACCCAATGACTAATTTTGAGTGTTTTTGCAAAAACACTACCAGGGGTCTGGAGCATAACAGCCCCAAGCGTACCGCCAAGAACAATAATCAGCGCAGGTCCATTGAACAAAGCTGTGACAACGCCGCCTTCTAATGCATAACCAAATGCAATAGCACTAATTGCGATAATTAAGCCGAGAAAAGACAGCTTATCCACAGCCAGTCTCACGCGTTAGGCGGGCTGCAACATCTGTGAGCGCTAAGCTTTCACTAGCCAAACCAGCATTCGCAACGGCTTGTGGCATACCATACACTACACTGGTTTTTTCATCTTGCGCCCAAATGGTTGCACCGACTTGCTTAAGCATACGCGCTCCATCACGACCATCAGCACCCATACCCGTTAACACCACGGCTAGAACATCACCGCCATAGGTTTTTGCTGCACTCGCAAAGGTGACATCAACACTTGGCTTATAAGTAATACGTGGGCTATCATCTTCAAACACACGTAATGTACGAGAGCCGCTGCGCCCTTCAATCAACATTTGTTGACCACCTGGCGCTAAATAGGCTGTACCTGGCATTAAGCGGTCACCATTTTGCGCTTCTTTCACATTGATTCTGCATAAACCATTGAGGCGTGCTGCAAAAGCAGGAGTAAACGCAGCTGGCATATGTTGAATAAGCAAAATAGGATGCGGAAAGTTAGCAGGCAGCTGAGTTAAAATGGTCTGTAGCGCAACCGGCCCACCAGTTGATGTACCAATAGCAACCAACTGATATTGCTTGCCCGAAGCTCGAATTTTACTTGTACTCGATGACGATTCCGCAGGCGAACTAGCAGGAGCTGAACGGCTAAAGCTGCGATCAGGCTGAACAATACCGCTGCTAGTACTTGTAGCGCTACTGCCCCTTGGTGCAGGAGCCGGAGTTGGTCTCGAAATAGGTGCTGGGCGCGAAAAACGAGAGAGGCGACGACGACCAATTTCTTTTACTTTATTTTGTAAAAGCGCGATTGCATCTTCATTATTACGTGCAATGTCTTCGAATTTTTTCGGTAAAAAATCTAAAGCACCAGCATCAAGTGCATCGAGGGTTGCTGTTGCACCATCACGGGTGAGTGATGAGAACATTAAAATAGGAGTCGGTGTTGCTGCCATTATTTCTTTCACAGCACTAATGCCATCAAGAACTGGCATCTCAACATCCATAGTAATTACATCAGGTCTTAATTCACGGGTTTTATCTACCGCCTCACGACCATTAACGGCAAAACCAATTACCTGAATATTGCTGTCTTGCTCTAAAATTTCGCTCACTCTGCGGCGAAAAAAGCTTGAATCATCAACAACTAATACTTTGACTGCCATTGGCACTCTCTTGTTTTATATCATTTAAAGTGCAGCTAAACACTGCACTTTATTATTTATTATTAGCCAACGTAATGTTTAAGCATACTAGGTACATCGAGGATCAATGCAATCCCACCATCAGAAGTAATTGTCGCACCTGCCATTCCTGGCGTGCCTTGTAATAAGGCATCTAAAGGTTTGATAACCACCTCTTCTTGACCAATTAATGAGTCAACAACAAAGCCCACTTGTTTAGTACCTATTTGTACAATCACCACGTGACCTTCTGCTTTACGCTCTTGGCGGTTGGCACCTTTTACTAACCAATGTTGTAAATAGAAAAGCGGAATCGCTTTTTGACGAACTATTATTGTCAGTTGGCCATCAACTACGTTAGTTTTAGTTAAATCAAGGTGGAAAATTTCGCTTACGCCAGCAAGCGGTAGAGCAAAGGTTTGCTCACCTACAACAACCATTAGAGTTGGTAAAATAGCAAGCGTTAATGGCACCTTAATTTCTAGTGCAGTACCTACGCCCAATTCCGACTGGATGTTAACCGAACCATTTAACTGGGTTATTTTAGTTTTAACCACATCCATGCCGACACCGCGCCCTGAAATATCAGAGATCTCTTCTTTCGTTGAGAAACCAGGAGCAAATATTAGGTTGTATGCTTCTGTATCCGACAAACGGCTTGCTTGATCATGATCAATTACACCCTTGCTGATTGCGATTTTTTTCAGCTTATCAGCATCCATACCAGCACCATCATCACGAATGGTAAGCAGAATATGATCACCTTCTTGTGATGCTGAGAGCGTGACTGTACCTGTACGCGGTTTACCTGCAGCTTCACGCACATCTGGCATTTCAATACCATGGTCTACAGAGTTACGCACTAAGTGCACCAATGGATCAGCAAGTGCTTCAACAAGGTTTTTATCTAAATCGGTTTCTTCACCTACTAGCTGCAGATTAATATCTTTTTTCAAGCTACGAGCTAAGTCACGAACTACGCGTGGGAAACGACCAAATACTTTCTTAATTGGCTGCATCCGGGTTTTCATTACCGCACCTTGTAAGTCTGCGGTTACCACGTCTAGGTTCGAGATGGCTTTACCCATTGACTCACTGTTGCTGTTATTCGCAAGACTTACCAAGCGGTTACGAACCAATACAAGCTCACCAACCATGTTCATGATTTCGTCAAGACGTTTGGTATCAACACGAACCGTTGTTTCTGCCTGTGGAGGCGGAGCCTTTTTCGGTGCCGCTGAAGCTGCTGGCGCTTTTGCAGGAGCTGGAGCAGGTTTACTAGCTGCAGCTGCAGGTTTCGGTGCAGGTGCAGGTGCCGGTTTAGAAGCTGCAGGCTGAGCAGGTTTTGCTGGTTCAGCTTTTGGTGGCTCAGGTGCTTTTTCCGCGGTTGAACTTTCCAATGATTGAGGAGCTGTGCCTTTGCCATGTAACTCGTCAAGAAGTGCCTCAAACTCATCATCACTAATTTCATCGTCTGAATCGCTGCTTGCTGCCTCCTCAGTTGGGGTGGCAGAGGCTGGCTCAATAGAACTTGTAGCTTCAGGCTTGGCAGTATTATCTTGTTTTACTTCCCCAAAATTACCAACACCGTGCAATTCATCTAATAAACTATCAAATTCATCATCGGTAATATCATCACTGTCACTGCTATTTGACTCAGGAGCAGATGCTGCTGGTCCTTGGCCTTTTCCATGCAGCTCATCTAACAGGCTTTCGAATTCATCTTCAGTGATTTCGTCAATATTTTGAGACTCAGCGCTGCTATCAGCAAGACCGCCGCCATCAAATAACATATCGAACGCAAATGGGTCATCTTCATCGATGTTGTCTGTTGCTGTATCTGCTGTGACTTCAGGCGTATCAACAACAACCTCTTCAACTGCTGGTTCTTCAGGTGCAACTGCAACGTCCTCTGCTACAGATAAATCTTCACCTGCAAGCTCTTCTGCAGTAGGCGGCTGACTTAATTTATGAAGGACTTCTAATAGGGCTGGATCTGCAGGCTCTGGTTGTTCGCGATTTTGAATCGTGGCGAACATTTCATTAATAGTATCAAGGGCTTGTAATATTACGTCCATTAGCTCAGGCGTAACAGTGCGTACACCTTGGCGTAATAAATCGAAAACATTCTCTGCGCCATGACAAGCATCAACAAGTTCAGTCATACTTAAGAAACCTGCACCACCTTTAACAGTGTGGAAGCCCCTAAAAATGGCGTTTAATAGATCTTTGTCTTCTGGGTTGTTTTCAAGCTCAACTAATTGCTCCGACAATAGCTCTAAGATTTCTCCTGCTTCAACAAGGAAATCCTGTAATATATCTTCATCGACTTCAAAGCTCATGCAGCTACTCTCCTCTTAGAAGCCCAGACTTGATAATAGATCATCGACTTCATCTTGTCCTGAAACAACATCATCGCGAGACTCTTTATCAATAATCGGCCCTTCAGGACCTGCTAGTGTGTCACTTGGTGCAGGTGCTTTTTCTATGGCCTGTTTTTCTTGTTGTTGATGACCATCTTCTTGACTGCCAAACACAGTTAAGAGATTAATTAAACTGTCTTCTACTTCTCGCACTAGTTCAATGACACGACGAATAACTTGTCCAGTTAAATCTTGATAATCCTGCGCCATCAGCACATTGGTCATCAAGCCTTGAAGCTCATCGGTTTTTGTGTGCGAGTTATTCATGAACTTATCTAGGCTATGACATAACGATTTAAATTCACCGAGTTCAATTTCTCGGTTCATTAAACGATCCCAAGTAGGCTTAATTGCAGCAATTTCATCAGCAAGTTGTTGCGCTATCGGTAAACTTGCTTCAACTGCATCCATAGTTTTATTGGCGGCACTTTCTGTCATTTCCATAACATAATTTAAGCGCTGCTTAGCATCTGGGATAGCGTCGGTAGTTAAATCAGCGAGACGAGTATCTAGGTCAAAGTTTTTTAACGCTTCATGAAGTTGACGCGTCAATTTACCGACTTCAGCAAACAACTCTGATTGCTCTTTTGACGCAGCATCAAGAATTAGCTTATCAGCTTTTTCTTGTTCACCATTTTCAAGATACTCAACAAGTTGACGAGCTTGCTCTAAACTTATTTGAGGCGCAGCAAGTGCTGACATAAGCCTCTCCCCTTAGATTAACCTAAACGTTCAAACACTTTTTCCAATTTGGTTTTAAGTGTCGCAGCAGTGAATGGTTTAACGATATAGCCATTAACACCTGCTTGAGCAGCAGCAACAATTTGTTCTTTTTTCGCTTCAGCTGTCACCATTAACACAGGAATATGCTTAAGGCTATCATCAGCACGAATTGCGCGTAACAAATCAATACCTTGCATACCAGGCATGTTCCAATCTGTTACAACAAAATCAAATTCTTGATTTTGTAGCATTGGCAATGCTGTTGAACCGTCGTCAGCTTCCTGCACATTGGTAAAACCTAAATCCCTTAATAGATTTTTAATGATACGTCTCATTGTAGAAAAATCATCAACAACAAGAATTTTCATGTTTTTATCCAAAACATCCTCCGGTGAGGTTTGAACCTTTATTTACTTACTACTAATTAATCCAGTCATTGATTTTTGCTTTGAGCTTAATCATCGCCTGACCATGTATTTGACTCACACGCGACTCGCTAACATCGAGTATGTGTCCTATTTCTTTTAAGTTCATTTCGTCGTTGTAGTACAAAGACAAAACGAGAGCATCTCTTTCTGGTAACGATTGGATAGCCGTTAATAGAGACTGGTTAAACCGCTCATTTTTAACGTTATTAAACGGTTTGTCTAGTCCTAAATCCTGACCTACTGGTGTGATGACATCTTCATCCACGCCTAAGTCTTCAATACCTAATACTTTACTAGAATTTACATCATGTAGAATATGATGGTACTCATCCAGTGTAATATCAAGTTTTTCAGCTACTTCAGTGTCTTTTGGTTCACGATTTAACGTGCTCTCTAATTCGGCAATGGTTTCTGCCACTAGGCGGGCATTTCGGTGAACTGAACGTGGAGCCCAGTCACCTCGGCGAATTTCATCCAGCATAGCACCACGAATACGAATACCTGCGAAGGTTTCAAAACTAGCACCTTTGCTAGCATCAAAGTTTTTTGACGCTTCAATCAGGCCTATCATGCCTGATTGAATTAAATCATCGAGTTGCACACTGGCAGGTAAACGAGCAATTAGATGGCACGCCACTTTTTTCACTAAAGAGGCATGTTTTTCAACAATCGCATTTAAATTTTGTGCTGATTGATATCCCATCGCTTTATTCACCGATGTTGTCATAGTTAGCCGTTTACTAGTTTTTCAATAAAAAATTCTAAATGGCCAGACGGTTGATTAGGGATCGGCCATTTAACTGCTTTTGTTGCTAATGTTTTAAACGCCACCGCTGCTGGTGAATTCGGGAATAATTCAACGATTACTTTTTGACGGCGCGTAGACTTACGCATGTTCTCGTCATAAGGAATGGTTGCTACTAACTCCATCGAAACATCTAAAAAACGATCCGTTACTTTTGAAAGTTTAGCAAATAATTCTTGCCCTTCACGCAAACTGCGCACCATATTGGCAACAATTTTAAATTTATATACGCCATGCTCACGGCTAAGTACTTTTATAAGTGCGTAAGCATCAGTAATTGAGGTGGGTTCATCACATACAACTACAACAACGTCTTGGGCTGCACGAGAAAAGCTTAATACCATGTCTGAAATACCTGCGGCGGTATCAACAATTAAAATATCAAACTCAGTGTTTAACTCGCTAAATGCACGTATAAGACCTGCATGCTCAGATGGCGATAATTCAACCATACTTTGAGAACCAGACGTTGCTGGTACAATTTTGATTCCTGCAGGGCCTTCGACGAGAATTTCATCAAGCTCACACTCGCCCGACAAAACATGAGATAAGTTACGTTCAACACGAAGGCCAAGCATCACGTCACAGTTTGCCAAACCTAAATCGGCATCTAATACTAATACACGATTTCCTTGCTGGCCTAATGCGATTGCGGTGTTGAGTGAGACGTTGGTTTTACCCACTCCACCTTTACCGCCAGTAACAGCGATAACTTTAACGCCACTATTATTATTTTGATTCATTTTGCGCAGGCCGCTTGCTTGATCTAATACTGTGTTAATCATACATCCCTACTGTGTTCGACGCTACTGCTTGACGTCTTGAATGTTGTGCTTTTGCTCGTTTTAAATACAATTGTTCAGCTTTTTTCACTAGTTTTTCAGCATTCGCTACGCGAATATCCTCAGGAACGCGCTGACCGTTAGTAAGATACCCTATTGGCAGACGATTTTGAATCGCTATGCTAATAATCTCACCTAAACTTAAAGATTCATCCAATTTAGTGAAGATACAGCCACTTAGGTGAACCTTTTTAAAGTGTCTTACGGTTTCTTGCAACACATTTATCTGCGCTGTAGCACTTAATACTAAATAACTACGAATATCAACACGCTGATTACGCATTAAGGTGTTTAATTGTTCAGTTAAGCGTAAATCTCGTTGGCTCATACCCGCAGTGTCTATTAATACTAGACGCTTATTACGTAAATGGTATAACACTTCAGCTAATTCATTCGCATCTTTTACTTGCTTTACGCCACAACCAATAATACGACCATAAGTAGCCAATTGTTCGTAGGCACCAATTCTGTATGTATCAGTGGTGATCAGTGCAACTTTATCAGCACCATATTTTTGTGCTCCAAGTGCTGCTAATTTCGCAACTGTGGTTGTTTTACCAACGCCCGTTGGACCAACTAGTGCAAAAACTCCACCTTGGCGTAGGATTTCGTTGTTAGTTGTATGCATTTGGTTTTCAACCATTTGCAGCAGCGCTTGCCATGCTTGTTGGCGAGATACATCATCAGGAATAAAACACGCCATTTGCTCAGCAACATCACGCTCAATCCCCATACCAGCTAAACGATCAATCATACAAGCGCGTGTTGGATCACGGCGCGCCATATCTTGTTGCATTAATCCAGATACTTGGTGTTCAAGTAATTGACGAATCGCATTCATTTCTTCGCGCATAGTCGTCATTTCTGATTGATTAGCTGGGGCTGAGTTTTTATGCTCAGCGGGTGAGTCTAAATCATCAAAACCTGCGTCTAAATCGTCATCAAACCCTAGGCTATGAGCTTGAGTTTGTACACGAGGTGCTGCTTGCTGCTGATAACGAGGAGCTTGCTTATATTCAGGCTGTTGCTGCTCAAAGCTTGGTTCTTTTGGTTGATAATGTTCACTCGTATCAATACCAGATTGACTAAACATTGACGCCAGCTCTGGCGAACGAGGGCGTGGGGCTTGACGCTCAAGTAACGCTTGTAGGCTATCAGCAACTTTCGCTTGCGGCTCAGGTTTAGCACGCATTGGCTCAGGCTTAACAAAATTATGCTGTGGTGCAGGTGCTGATTGTGCCACTGCAGGTTTAGCTTCGGCTTTCGGGGCTGCTTTGTCGTAATCAACAGCTGCAACGATTTCAACGCCGTTAGCAAGCTTTTTGTTCGACATAATAACCGCATCAACACCTAACTCATCTTTCACTTCTTTCAGTGCAGTGCGCATATCTTTAGCAAAAAAACGTTTAATTTTCATGGTTCAACCCCTTTACTATCCTATTGTTGGCCTACTGAGCTGACAATCTTAATCTGTCTTTCGTCTGGTACCTCTTGATAAGACATCACCCTTAAACCTGGGATTGTGTACTTAACAAAGCGAGATAACACAGTACGTAACATTCCTGACGTTAACAGTATCGAAGGTTCACCGGCCATTTCTTGGTTTTGATGCGCTTCATTCAATGATTGTTGAAGTCGCTCTGCAAGGCTTGGCTCTATTCCGGCACCTTCGTCACCTGCATTCTGAAGTGACTGATGCAACATCTGTTCCAACTCAGGCGCCAAGGTAATGACAGGGATCTCAGAAGACATACCAACAGCGTCTTGAACGATAAGTCTGCGAAGTGAAATTCGCACTGCAGCCGTTAGTACATCAGGGTCTTGGCTACGTGGACCATACTCAACAAGGGTTTGAACAATCGAGCGCATATCGCGAATTGCCACCCCTTCATTGAGTAAGTTTTGTAGCACTTTTACGATAGTAGTAAGTGGTAATACGTCAGGAACCAGTCCTTCAACAAGACGTGGATGACTCTTCGCTAACATATCTAATAAGTTTTGTACTTCTTCATGACCAAGTAGTAAAGCAGCACTGTTCGTGAGTAACTGACTAATATGAGTTGCAACTACCGTTGCTGAATCAACGACGGTATAGCCAAGTGATTGTGCTTCATCTTTTTGGTCAGGTTTGATCCAAACCGCATCTAATCCAAATGCAGGGTCTTTTGTGGCAACCCCTTTGATTGGACCAAATACTTGGCCTGGATTAATCGCTAGCTCATCACCATGTTTAAGCTCACCCTCACCGCTTGAAACACCCATCATAGTGATTCTGTATGCATTAGGGTCGAGTTCTAAGTTATCACGAATATGTACAGGAGGTACTAAGAAACCAAGCTCCTGAGAAAGTTTCTTACGTACACCTTTAATACGATTTAGCAGTTCACCACCTTGAGATTGGTCAACAAGTGGAATTAAGCGATAACCCACTTCTAAGCCAATAACATCAACTTGCTGTACGTCATCCCAGCCAAGCTCTTTTTGTTCTTGTTTATTGGCAACACCAGTACCAGGCGCACCACCATTTGCTTCTTGCTCTGCTTTTTCAGCTTCTGCTTTGGCTTTTTGTTGTTGTGTGAAATAAGCAAGGTAACCAAGTAAAGCACCTAAGCTTAAAAACGCGATGTGCGGCATACCTGGTACTAGACCCATGATGATCAGAATACCTGATGCAATATAAAGTGACTTTTCGTTACCTAGCTGTGTCTTAACTTGGTCACCCATATTGTGCGACTCATTCTGACGAGTAACAACGATTGCAGTACCGATAGAAAGTAACAGTGAAGGCAGCTGTGCAACAAGACCATCACCAATAGTCAACAAGGTGTAGACTTCCATCGCACGGCTGAAAGATAAGTCATGTTGGATCATACCGACGAATAAACCACCAACGATATTGATCACTAGAATGACGATACCTGCTATTGCATCGCCTTTTACGAACTTACTAGCACCATCCATTGAACCATAGAAGTCGGCTTCACGGGTGACTTCTTCACGGCGTTCACGGGCTTGCTCTGCACTGATAAAACCTGCGTTTAAGTCAGCATCAATCGCCATTTGTTTACCAGGCATTGCGTCAAGAGTAAAGCGAGCTGATACTTCAGAAATACGGCCAGCACCTTTGGTGATAACCACAAAGTTAATAATGATTAAAATAAGGAAGACCACTAAACCAACAGCATAGTTACCGCCGATAACAACCGAGCCAAAGGCCTCGATAACTTTACCAGCTGCATCTCCACCATTATGACCTTCTAGCAATACCACACGGGTACTGGCAACATTCAGCGCTAAACGCATGATAGTTGCAATCAGTAGAACCGCCGGGAACATACCAAATTCAAGGGGCTTCATGGTATAAACCGTAACCAGTAACACCACGAGTGCTAAAGCAATATTAAACGAAAAAAGAATATCTAAAAGAAACGGAGGCAGAGGTAATATCACCATACCCAGCGCAGCAAGTACCATTAACGGCGTACCGATACCCTTAGCATATTCTTTTTTATCTCTGTTAAGTTGTTGTAATACCGCTTTAAATTCCATAATTCAACAATTTCAAAAAATTGACACTACACGGAATTTGCAATAACTATTCCAAGTTACAAATTTATACCAATTCGCTTAATTAAGTGATCTATTTTGAGGCAATAAAACCTCGTTGATAGCAAGGCAAAAATTTCGTTATTTAGTTGTTCTAAATCAGAAATTTTTAACGCAGATAGCGACAGGTTTAATCCCTCAAAATGATTAAAGTATTATTGCGGATTGGTATTATTAATATTTGTAAGCATCTGGTATTGGTAGCTTCTTATTGAGCGGAACAGGACGTTTTCCGCGCCCTTTTTGGAAGCGTTTTAACTGGAAAACATAAGCTAGCACTTGCGCTACTGCGGTAAATAGTTGATCAGGTATTTGCTGACCAACATCGGTAGTGTGATACAACGCACGAGTAAGCATTGGCGATTCGACAATTGGCACGTCATTACCCTTTCCCACTTTACGAATTTGCATAGCAAGCTCGTCCACGCCTTTGGCAAGAACAATAGGCGCACCAGCTTTAGCTGTGTCGTATTTTAGTGCAACAGAATAGTGAGTCGGGTTGGTTACAATAACGTCTGCATCAGGAACATCTTGCATCATCCGCCTTTGCGACATTTCCCGCTGGGTTCGACGAATACGCGCTTTAATTTGCGGGTCACCCTCAGAGTTTTTGTATTCGTCTTTCACTTCTTGCAGGGTCATTTTTAGCTCTTTATGGTGTTTATGACTTTGGTAAGGAGCGTCAATGGCGGCAATAATAATTAATGTACAAGTTAGCCCAAGGAACATCCAAGATAAAATTTCAAGCGCATGAATAAAATTACTAGGGGCGCTTTCTTGGCTTAAATGTAGTATTTCATCAAAGAAGGTATTGATTAAAAACACCGCAAAACCGGCAACGACAGCAAACTTTAAAATAGACTTGACCAGCTCTACCCCAGCTTGAGGGCCAAGCATACGTTTTATGCCTTTAGCTGGTGACATTTTACTCGCTTTTGGTGCCGCCGCTTGCCAACTAAAGTTAAATCCTCCTAATAGTGTATTGCCTATAAAAGCTGCAATTACAATAATAAAAACAAACATTGCCATAGGGAATAGTAAAGCATCCGCAACTATTCCCCACACAGAGAACATTTTAGTGGTGTCGTAGGTTTCATTTCGATTAAGACTTAATAAGCGCCCCATGACATTATAAAGTCCCTTACCAATTTCAGGACCATACAATAATAAAGAAATTGCCGAGAAGATAAGCACAAACATAGTGCCTAACTCTTTTGAGCGAGCAACCTGGCCTTTTTTCTTGGCGTCTTCTATTTTTTTTCCTGTGGGTTCTTCGGTTTTTTCTTGACCTGAATCTTCAGCCATGGCGCGCTCCTAAGGTGTACAACCAACTAGGCTGCACATTAACTCAACCATTTTTAACCACTGAAACTCAAATTGAGTCATAAAGTTACCTAGAGTAGCCCAAATAATCACAAGACCAGCCACCAAGGTAAACGGAAAACCTATCGAAAAAATATTTAATTGCGGTGCCGCACGGGTCATTACACCAAATGACATATTAATAACAAGCATCGCCGTCAGTGGCGCTAAAGCAAGCACCAAGGCAGTAGTAAACATCCAACCGCCCCATGTGACGATATCCCAGTAATGATCAACGGACCACCAAGTTCCATCGATTGGTAGTACCTCAAAGCTATGAATGACCATTTGAATCATCATTAAATGACCGTTAAATACGAAGAATAGCAAGGTAGCCAAAATTAAATAGAACTGACCAACCGCGGGGACATTCATGCCGTTAGATGGATCAACAACTGACGCAAAACCAAGACCTGTTTGCATTGCAAGTATTTGCCCAGCTAGTACAAAAGTGTTTAGTAATAGTACTGAAGCAAAGCCTATCGCCACACCAATAAGCATTTGCTGAATAACGACAAGGATCATTTCAAAGGAGAATAGGTTATTGAAGGTCGCTTGTGGCAGCATAGGCACAGCAACAAAGGTAACGACTACCGCTAAACCAAGTTTAATTCGAGTGGGTACATTCTTCGCACCAAGGCCTGCCATAATCATGATCATGGAGCTAATACGCACCAATGGTAGCAAAAAATCGCTGAGCCATTGAATAATGACAGCAAATGGAAATTCCATTTAGCCTGCAATCTCCGGTATCGACATCACTAAACGAGTAAAATAGTCCATAAGCTCTTGAGTGAACCAGTGACCGCCTAAAATTAATGCACTAATTGTAATTAACAAACGGGGTAAAAAGCTTAATGTTTGCTCATTGATGGATGTTGCCGCTTGAAAAACTGCCACCACAAGACCGACTAACAAGCCTGGCACCACAATTGCCGATACCAATTTAATGACTAAAAATAGTGCATCACTCAGAATATCGACAAAAATTTCCGGTTCCATTTTGTCTCTCCTAACTAATTATGTGCCTTGAAGTGCATTGTTACACCCCGAGCCCGAAACTCTTAGCAAGTGTGCCCATAACAAGACCCCAGCCATCAACTAACACGAATAGCATGATCTTAAATGGTAAAGATACAATCATCGGCGAAAGCATCATCATACCCATGGCCATTAATACGGAGGCCACAACCAAATCCACAATCAAAAAGGGAATGAAAAACATAAAACCAATGATAAAGGCCGTTTGCAGTTCACTGGTAACAAAGGCTGGGATTAAAACAATCAGTGGGGTGTCTTCTGGCGAGTCTAATTGCTCATAACCAGCTATTTTCGCAAAGGTCTCTAAATCTTTTATACGAACTTGCGAGAGCATAAAAGCTTTCATTGGCTCTTTGGCAAGCTCAAGTGCTTGTACTGAGGTAACTTGCTCATTCAAGTATGGCTCAATAGCGCGCTCATTCACCTGCTGATAAATTGGCGCCATAATAAAAATACTTAAAAACAGCGACATACCTAACAAAATCTGATTCGATGGCGTCTGTTGTAAGCCTATTGCTTGGCGTAATATTGCCAAAACCACAATAATCCGTGTAAATGAGGTCATCATAATCACTGCCGCTGGAATGAAGCTCAGCGCAGTCATGATCGCTAACACTTGTAGCGTCACAGAGTAATCTTGAGAACCATCAGGGTTAGTGGTAATAGTCAGGGCTTCTATACCCTCAGCGTTAACCGACGGCAAAAACAGCAAACTTGCTAAAATAAGTATCCACTTGATCATAGCGTTAATTCTTTTTATTTGAAGGTGATTGTGGGTTCAGTAGCTTACCAAACTTCTTGGCAAGTTCTGGGAGTTCTTTATCTTGTAAAGGTGTCTCTAGCTTATGCAAGTAATTAATACTATGCGGGGTAACACCAATTAAGTGTTGAGCGTTATCAATTTCAATAACCATCAAACGTTCACGGGAGCCTAAGGGCAAGCTACGCACTACTTTAAACTCATCACTGTTGGCAAGGTTTGGGTTTAATTTTTTTACCAAAAAAGCCAAGGCAATAATAACCACAAGCACTAAAAGCAAAGACATCACCATAGACAATAAATCTGCCGTTGGTGATGCCGTGGGAAATACAGTGCTCGACGCACTTGTTAAAGCAACTAAAGCATTCATCGTAACTTTTTAATACGTTCAACTTGGCTAATAACGTCAGTTAAACGAATACCGAACTTATCATTTACTACGACTACTTCACCATGCGCAATCAGGGTGCCATTAACCAATACATCAAGTGGCTCACCAGCTACTCGATCTAGTTCGACCACTGAACCTTGGTTGAGCTGTAATAGATTACGAATGTTGATTTTTGAACGACCCACTTCCATCGAAATAGTAACAGGAATGTCCAAGATAGTATCAAGTTTACGTTTTTCGTCGCCAGACAGCTCATGTCTTTCATCTTTTAGTTCATCAAGTTCAGCTACAGCCGCATCACCTGAACCACCTTCGGCTTCTTCAGCTTCGGCTAGTGCCGCAGCCCATTCGTCCATTGTATCTTGATCATCACTCATTATGTTTAACCTTATAAATCGACTACCAGTCTAAATCCACACCTTCTGATAGATGTAGATCTTCTTCTAGTTCTGCTAATTCTGCATCTGAATCCAGTTTTTTGCCACCTTTTGTGAACACATGTAGTTCTGACTTAACTGATTCAGGGCGTTTAATTTTTTCGCTAATTTGTAGTGCAACATTGTCACGAGAACGACCCATTTTTGCTCTAAAGGTCGGCAATTCTTCTACAAAGACGGTGATATGTTCTGGCATTTCCACAGGGATAATATCGCCAGCTTTAAGCTCCATGATTTGTTGTAGTGTTAAATCGACCTCAAGTAATTGAGTCGACAAATCCACTTCAACATCCATGATCTCATCACGCAATGCTTTACTCCAACGTAGGTCAGTGTCTTCGGTGTCTGATTGCACACCGGCATCGAGTAATTCACGAATAGGCTCAAGCATAGAGTACGGCAGTGCAATATGGAAATCACCACCACCACCATCTAGCTCAATATGGAAAGAGCTAATAACAACGACTTCAGTTGGACTTACGATGTTAGCCATCGCAGGGTTAACTTCTGAGTCAAGGTACTCAAAAGATACATCCATTACCGGTGCCCATGCTTCTTTATAATCTTCAAAGATAATTTTAAGCAGCATTTGAACGATACGACGCTCTGTAGGGGTAAATTCTCGGCCTTCAATTTTTGCATGATAGCGACCATCTCCACCAAAAAAGTTATCCACTAAAATGAATACTAATCGGGCTTCCATGGTAATTAGGCCTGTGCCCTTCAAAGGACGAAAACGTACCATGTTCAAACTGGTTGGCACGAATAAGGTGTGAATATATTCGCCAAATTTAATCATTTGCACGCCGTTAATCGACACCTCTGCGGTGCGGCGCATCATGTTAAATAAGCTAATTCGCATATGACGGGCAAAACGTTCATTCACGATCTCCAGGGTCGGCATACGACCACGGACAATACGATCTTGTGATGAGAAGTCATACTGTAAGGTATTACTGTCTAAGTCATCACCTTCGTGAATATCTTCCTCTTCGACTTCGTCGACGCCATGTAAGAGCGCATCAATTTCGTCTTGAGATAATAAATCGCTCACGCTGACCCCTTATTGCATCACAAAGCCGGTAAATAATACCCGCTCTATCACTTTGCTACCTTCAACATCACTTAATGCTGATTGTACTTTTTCAAGTGCAGCGACACGCACTGACTCTTTACCTTCGCTAGTACCTAATTCATCTGCGGTCGTTGTTGAAAGAACGCCAAGTAAGGTACTTTCGATAAGTGGAATGTGTTTTTTGGCAGTTTCTTCGTTTACTTCACCGCGCACTAGTAGCTGAACTTTTATCTGTACGATACGGTCTCGACTAGCACCGGGTACATTAAATACAAATGGACGTGGCATTGCGACATATAAAGCCGAACCAATTTGTGCGGAGCTCGATGGTGCAGCGGACTCAGTCACTGTGGTTTCATCTGCTAGGCTTTCTTCAGGGGCATCATCGCCCATAAATAAAAAGTACCCTGCAGCTGCACCAACTATCAACACTACAGCAGCAATGATGATTATTAGTTTCTTTTTGCCTTTACCCGTATCTTCTATTTCTAAATTTGCTTCTTCGGCCATTGTCACTTCCCTCAAAGTTACAGCAATCTGTTCATCAGGCTGTAACTATTTTATTTCTTATAATAGCAGGACTTATGCATAGTAATCTATTGATGATGAAGATTGTTGTCGAGAAGTTTCTGAGCTTTGCGCTGTTACTTCTTGTTGCTGCTCTTGTGTTTGTTGTTTTCCAGCGAACTGCCCTTGCCCTGACTGCTCTTGTTGTTGCTCAGGGTTACCCTGCTGAATACTACTCTCACCAAGTTCAATACCTTGCTGCGCTAGCATCTCTCGTAAACGTGGCATTGACTGCTCTAAAGCTTCTTTTGCTTGCTGATTTTGTACAACAAAATTAATTTGAGCTTGCTCTGCATCGCTACGTATACGAATTTGCATACTGCCCATTTCTGGCGGGTCTAAGCGAATTTCAGCTTCTTTATTATTGATATTTAATAATGCACTAACACGCTCTTGAAGCATTTTTGCTGCATCACTTTTTATAATGTTAATCGCTTGCATTACTCCAGGGTCAAGGGCCACTGATTTAGATTGAGCCTGGGTTTGTGCTGTTGTTTGCGTATGCATTGTTTGTACTTCAAGCGCTTGCTCGTATTGTTGATGAGCCATTTCATAAGCACCTGGTTGTACTGTTGCATTTGCTTGAGCCGTAATCTGAGTAAATAACTGAGCTACGCGCGGGGTAACAGCTTCTTGTGTGCGTTCGGTATTAATGTTTGTATCAAGCTCTGTTGCGACGTCATCACCAATCATTGCTTTGCTTGCATCAGCTGTAACTTGCGCTGAGCTATTTTGTTTCGCCTTGCTATGTTCAGCTGTGACTGTTGCTGCGGGAACAGGCATTGCTGTGGCTGTATTTACTTTAGCTGGAGCATTAATAGCCTCTGTGAGCAAGGTTTGTGCCGCAGAGAGCTTTTCGTACTGAGCAGTGCCCGGCGTTAACGTTTGCAGTTGAGTATTCACTTTATTTAAAAGCGCTTGCTGTTCATCCTTAGTCAACGCCGTGATTTGCTTTTCGACGCCTGTAGGTAACTTGTTATCTAGAGCCTTATTGTCAGCTAATTTAGTATCTTGTTTTGCCTGATTTTCATTAGCAATGTCTTGTTCTACAGAAAATTGTGATACAGGGCTTTGTGCTGCTGACTTGCTATTGCTTAATTCAGACAATAGCGACTTGATTGTTGCCACCTCATCAGCGCTGAGTTTATTATCAGCTTTCAGTTGATTTATTTGTTGCTCAAGTTGCTTTTGCTGTTCAGAGGTTAGCGACAAACCTTTAGCGAACTCACTCACAGCCTCTCCATCACCACTTTGTACCTTAGCGAATAGGCCAACAATTGAGTTATCTGTCACTTTCTTGTCGATGATGCTTGCTGCAGATTTATCAACGTGGCTTTGAGTTTGTTTTGAACTAACTTCGCTCGTTTTACCTTCTAAATCCGCAGTCTGCTGTTTTTGAGTAGATTTCAACAGAGCATCTAATTCAACATCAGCCTTTTTACCGCCTGTTTGTTCAGTTGCATTATTAAGATTACTTACCTGAGGTTTTGTATCAGGGGTATTAACAGCAGAAACACCCTGCTTTCCTTTATCGGTTAATGGGCTGTCAATAACTGGGGTTATGCTATCTTTTGGTGGTAAATCACCCATCGCTTTTAATTGATTATCAACAGCTGTCGCAACTTTAGACTTATGTAATAAGCTTGCTATTGAATTATCGCCTTCCGCGTCGGCTTTTGAATCATCGGTTTGTGCAACGTCTGTCATCGGTGAAGGTATAACAGGTGTAATGGTATCGATTGGGGTTGGTTTTTTATCAACAACTACAGGGCTAACATCATTATTTTCAATCAATTTATTAACACGCGTACTCATAGCTTGAGCCGCATTAATTTGCGCAAGCAGTGAGTTTTCCTCATCTTCTACAAGAGCAAGTTCATTGCTTTGTTCTTTAGTTACAGCTTCATTACGAACATCTGGACTTGTTTTAGATTGCTGTTCTGAAGAGGTGGTAGCAGTTGCAGCTTTAGCATCAGCAGCTGTGCTTTCATCACCAGGTTTAGCATCTGATTTAGGCTCTTCAGAAGTACTGATAGCTTTAGTTTCATCAACTGAGTCAGCACCTGCATCACTTTTTGCTTGCGCGTTTGCCGCTTCACTTGCTTGTGTTAGTGAAGTTAAAAAACTTAAGCCCGATGCTTTGTCGCTAGACTCTGATTCTTTGCCTGAAAAACCAGTACCTTGCTCAGTTTTAACCTGCAAATTGATATCACTGATCGCCATAATTCACCTAAAACTAAAGAGGCAATTTGCCGCCGCAAGTGCCAAAATTAATGCTACTGGTTAGGTAAATGCAATTAACATGCCTAAAAAAGGTCGTATTTTAGAGAAGTGCGTTTTTAAGTTGACGTTGATAAAACTGATTTGAAGCGAACTCATCCAGCATTTTTTGCTCCGCTTTAGCCACTTGCATCGCTTGTTTTTCAGCTTGCTTTTCGATTAACTTCGCAACTGCTTTAGCTTTCACTTGCTGTTTTAACCACAGTGCTTTTCGCTGCGTAACAACTTGCTTTGCGGTATTCACAGTGCTTGCTTGCTGACGTATCGCTTCTTCAATTTTTGCGATAAAGGCATGATATTGACTAAACCCGGCACTAGACAAACCAGAGCGACCTTTCAAATGTAACTGCTGAGAATACTCCATGCGAAAGTTATTCAGCCCTTGCAGTTTTTGTTGGTTACTTTGTAAGTGCTGCTGCGCTTTTAAGTAATCCATGCGTAGAGACTCTTCTTTATCGCTCTCAAGCTTTAACAATAAATCAAGTTTACTTTTAGCCATTAACCTTGTCCTAATAACTGCGCAAGACCTTGTAGACCATCATCATAACTGATCACATCTTTCATGCCTTGCTGAAGGAATTGATTCACACGTGGCATCATATTAATTGCTTGGTCAAGCATAGGATCTGTGCCTTTTTGGTACGCACCGAGTGTGATCATATCTTTATTCTGTTGATACATTGAATACACTTGTTTTAGCACGCGAGCTTGTTGCATATGCGCTTCGGATACAACCTGCGGCATAACACGAGAAATCGATTTTTCAATATCAATAGCAGGATAATGACCACTGTCGGCTAAATCTCGAGATAAAACAATGTGGCCATCTAAAATAGCTCGGGCAGAGTCAGCAATTGGGTCTTGCATATCATCCCCTTCACTAAGCACTGTGAAAAAAGCTGTAATCGCACCTTGCCCTTCACCACCATTACCAGCACGCTCCACCAGCGCAGGCAATTTAGCAAATACTGAAGGCGGATAACCCTTAGTCGCAGGAGGCTCACCAACCGCTAAGGCGATTTCACGTTGCGCCATGGCATAGCGCGTAACAGAGTCTAGTAATAACAACACGTTAAGACCTTGATCACGAAAATATTCAGCAATGGTCACTGCACTTTCACAGCCTTTTAAACGCATTAATGGCGAGGCATCCGCAGGAGCTGCAACCACCACTGAGCGCTTACGCCCTTCAACACCTAAAATTTCTTCTATGAACTCTTTTACCTCACGACCACGCTCACCCACAAGGCCAACAACGATTACATCTGCTTCAGAGCCGCGAGTCATCATACCTAGTAGCACTGATTTACCGACACCTGAGCCTGCAAACAGACCCATACGCTGGCCTTGACCTACAGTAATAACGGAGTTGATGGCTCGAACACCTACATCCATAGGCTGACTGATTGGTCGTCTTGCCAGCGGGTTTATTGGACTTTGTGCAAACTTTAGATGATGCTCAGCATTAATGGCACCTAAGCCATCAAGCGGCCGACCGAGACCATCCACCACTCGGCCAAGTAAGCTCATTCCTACAGGCAACCCTGTTTCGTTTACTTTTGGAATAACTCGCGCACCTGGCAGTACACCAGAGATATGATCATTCGGCATCAAGTAAAGTGTTTGGTCATTAAAACCAACCACTTCAGCATCAACAAAGCCGTTAATGGTTTCAATTTTACATTGACTGCCAACAGGTGCTCTAAGCCCTTTTGCTTCAAGTGTTAAACCAACGACACGCGTCAGAATACCAGCAACAGCAGGTTTTGGAGCCTTGATATGTTTTTCATAGCGCTGTAAGCGTTCGCTTAGAGTCATAGATTGAGCACTCATAATGAGCCTAAAAAGTGTTAGATACCACTGCTATGCAAAAAGTTTTCCAACGTTTCTTTGACGCGGGTCTTAATTGTCATATCTAAGGATGATTGTGGGGTTTTAATTTCACAGCCACCACGATCTAATGTGGGTTCTGCGATTAACTGCCAATGATTATCTGCGATGGTTTGCTCGCCATAACTTTGGGTAATTAAATCGATATCATCAGGGTGTAAGTGAATACGTACTTTCGCTTGTTCTTCACCCAAAGCGTCAATAGCCTGCTTTAAAGCATGCAAAATGACTTCTGGTGAAGTTTTAATTTCTTGATAAACTAATACTTCAGTTAACATGACCGCTAGCTGCACTAACTGCTTTTCTGCACTTTCATCTACTTTAGATAAAGGCTGAGAAAGGCTATCGAGCAAGCTTCTCAAGTTAGTGAGCTGCTCTTCTAAAATAGGCTTAATTTCTTCTTGGCCTTGCTCCTTACCAAGCTCAACACCTTCTTTAAACCCCGCTTCTTTACCTTCATGAGCGCCTTTTTCAAAACCGTCTATGTAACCTTGCTCATGGCCTTGCTTTAGCCCCTCTTCAAAGGCATCTTGACGGATTTTTTCAAGTTCAGCCATAGTCAATGACGGGATTTCAGGCTCTTCTGGTTGTTCGTCAGCTTGTTGTTTTTGCTGTTCCTTACGATATAAATCAGCTAGAGGCGTGCCGTATGCAGTTGAGCGCCCAGCAAGTTTTTTTGTATCTTGCGTAACTTCAGGGATTGGCCAGTTTTCAAGTAATTCATCAGCAGCTTCGCTGGCATGCACTGGACGTCCGGTATGAAAAGAAGACTTACTCATGGCTTACAGGAACTCCTCACCACCACCGCCACCAAGCATAATCTCGCCTGAGTCAGCCAAACGACGTGCCGTAGAAAGAATTTCTTTCTGTGCAGCTTCAACTTCACTAATACGAACAGGGCCCATCGCCTCAAGATCATCAGCGAGTAATTCAGCGGCACGTTTTGACATGTTACTTAAAATTTTCTCTTTCAATGCTTCATCTGTGCCTTTAATTGCTTTCATTAATACATCTTGCTGTACTTCACGAAGAATCGCTTGAATACCACGGTCTTCAACATCCATTAAGTTCTCAAAGACAAACATAAGGTCTTGGATTTGCTGCGACATCTCTTCATCGTGTTCACGGATTGAATCCATTAACTGACCTTCAACATTGGTATCTAGGTAGTTCATGATATCAGCAGCAGCTTTCAAGCCGCCCATTTTCGCAGCTTGCGCACCAGCTTGACCGGCGAATTGTTTCTCCATGATTTCATTCAACTCTTGTAATGCTGCCGGTTGAACTTCTTCAAGATTAGCAATACGCATAGTTAAATCTAAACGCACTTTCTCTGGGAATTGCGACAAAATTTCTGCTGATTGCTCTGGTTCTAAATAAGATAAAACAATGGTTTGAATCTGAGGGTGCTCATTGCGAATAATATTCGCCACTTGTTTTGAGTCCATCCACTTCAGTGAATCAAGACCTTTCGCACCTGACCCCATGACAATTTGGTCAATAAGGCTGGCGGCTTTATCTTCACCAAGCGCTGCGGTAAGCGCTTTTTTGATAAAGTCTTCAGACTGGAAGCCAATGGTACTGAAGCTTTGAATTTGCTCAATAAACAAATTATGGACTGCACTAATTTTCGCTTGCGATAAATCATCAAGCGCAGCCATTGCCATCCCCACTTTTTGCACTTGCTTAGGCTCTAAGTGTTTAAGGATTTGCGCAGCATCTTCTTCTGATAAGCTCAGCAATAAGATTGCCGCCTTATCAACGCCGTCTAATTTATCAACATCAAACGCCGGTGGTAATTGTTTTTGTTCTTGATCAGTCATCTTCTGTTAACCACGCTTTCACTACTTGAGAAGACAGTTCTGGTTCATTTGCAACCAATGCACGAACTGCTTTGAGTAAATCTTCATCGCCATGTAAGTCTGGCAGCTGTAGTGTACCATCACTTGAGAATCCTACAGCAGCAGAGTCAAAGTCTTTATTTAGCATATCTAGCGTGCTATCACCAATATCTACACCAGCACTTAATGCATCTTCATCATATTCCTCTAGTGTATCGTCTGGGTAAATTAGACGTTTCAACATAGGTCTTACTACAAAGACAATCAATACAATGATAACCAGAGCACCTAATGCTAAGCGTAGCATCTTCATGAACCAATCTTGCTCCCAAAGCGGAACTTCAATTGCTTCCCCAACATCTTCACGAACAAATGGTACTGTTACAACTTCAAGTGCATCACCACGTTGCATATCAAAACCAACACCACCTTGTAGTAAGCGACGAATATTTGACAATGCTTCTACAGAGCGAGGAACCATGGTTGTTTCACCGTTTTCACCCACTTGCGGCACATAATCAACGGCAACTGAAACACTTATGCGACGGATAACACCGGTTTGCTGACGCTTATGCGAAATAGTTGTATCAAGCTCGTAGTTGCGTGTTGCTTCTTTATGCGAACGACTAGGATTCGTTGCTGAACCCGCACTACCTTGGCCAGCAATTTCAGGAATATTAGAGTTTACTGGCGGCTGATTAGTTAGCGCACCAGGAATGCCGACAGCGAGGCCACCTATGTTATTTTCTTCGAAAGTTGTTTCACTGCGCACTGCCGGTAAATCTGGGTTATAACGTTTTTGTGTTTCTTCAACTGCGCTGAAATCCATGTTTAAATCGACTTGTGCAGTATAGTTACCTAGGCCCACTACAGGAATTAGAATGCTATCGATTTTATTTAAGTACTCTTCTTCACGCTTACGCTCAATTTCATACTCTTTACGAGAGCGTGCCGCGAGTGAGTTTTGTGAACCAGAATTAAGTAAGCGACCATTTTGATCAGTCACGGTAACACGCTCTGGCGATAAACCTTGTACCGCTGAGGCAACAATATCAACCACTGAGTCAACTTCTTCACCATCAAGCGAACGGCCACGTTTTAAGGTTAGCACTACTGTAGCTGAGGGCTGTTTTTCGCGACGAGCGAATACGTTTTCTTTTGGAATAGCTAAAAGTACTTTGGCGCGAGTAACATTTTTTAGCTCTTCGATGGTACGCGCAAGCTGTTGCTCACGACCATGTTTTAAACGTTCACGTTCAAGGCGTTGGCTTACACCAAATCCCATGTCTTGCATGATGATATCAGTACCTGAGCTTGGCGCTTGCTCTAGGCCTTCACGAGCCATCAATAGCTTTATGTTTTGGTATTCACCTTCTTCAACAGAGATGACGTTACCATCGAGTTCGTAATCAATCTTTTGAGCGTCTAAAAAGTCCAACGTTTGAATAAGCTCTTCCGTTGGCATTTTACCAAGCGGACGCATATCTGGCTGACGAGCCCAAATAATAATGAAAATTGCGATAGCCAAACAGATTGCCAAAGCAATCACTAAGGTAACCTGACGTAAAACGTCTACTCCGTTTAAGGCACTTAGGTAGCCTGACTTTTGCTCTTGTTGATCATCGGTATCGGTTGAATCGATACCACCGCCTGCTAAGGCTAGATCAGTTGATTGATTAGATTGCGCCACAATAATTCTCCACTACCTAGTTACACAGGCATGTTCATGATTTCTTTATAAGCTTCAACAAGTTTGTTTCGAACCTGAACCGTTGCTTCAAATGCCACTGATGACTTTTGCGAAGCAATCATCACATCAGCTAAAGAAACACTGCGGTCACCCATTTCCATTGCCGTTACTTTTTGCTTAGCGTCTTGTTGTAAGCCATTCACTGTATCAAGTGCATTAGTAAGTAAATCACCAAACTGTGCCGACGATGTTGGCTGAGTTTGTGTTGGTAAATTATTAATTGAGTTGCTACGGCCTGCTTCTAAGGCCATAGATTGCATTTCTTGAAATAATGCGCTGTTTTGAACTTTCATAATACTCTCTGACAATGCAGTTTACTTATGAACTGATAAAGCATAAACCGTGCCACAAAATAAAAACTGCAATTTCAACAGCTTAAGCAGCAATCTTAGTTTGTCAGAGTTTTGACAGCAAACAAGCTCACAAAAATGTGAGCTTGTTTGCTTAACTTTTTGGAAGGAATCTATGCAGGTAAGGCTATACCTAAGTCTCGCATTTGCGCCAGTTTATAACGTAAAGTGCGTGGACTAATGCCTAAGGTTTCTGCAACCTCTTTACGCTTACCATTACAGCGCGCTAAGGTTTCTAAAATAATACGATGCTCTTTATCTTTCAGCTCGTCTTTGTAATTACCTTGCTCGCTTACTTGTGGCACGGTATCTAAATTAACCTCTACAGGCTGCTCTTGATAAGCCGGTGCATTGTGTGATGGCGTAGCGACTGGCTTGATATCCGCAGATAACAACTCTTCAATAAAAACATCGTCTTGATGAATACTATTACCATCACATAATATCAACGCCCGTTGAATAACGTTATCAAGCTCTCGTACGTTACCTGGCCAAGCATGCGATAGCAGCTTTTGTTTCGCACTCTCACTTAGTTGAGCGATAGGTTCTTTACTTTTAAGGCAATGACGCTCTATCAAATGCTCAGCCAATACAATAATATCGCCAGGACGCTCAGCTAGTGGTTTCCACATTAGCGGGAACACATTTAAGCGATAATATAAATCTTCTCTAAATAGATTTTCGCTCACCGCTTCTTTTAAATCTCGGTTACTTGTGGCGAGTACGCGAACATCAAGTTCAATAGTTTTACGTCCGCCTAAGCGCTCTACTTCGCGCTCTTGAAGTACACGCAGTAATTTAGCTTGTAAGCCTAAATCCATCTCAGTAATTTCATCAAGTAAGATGGTACCACCTTGAGCTTGCTCAAATTTACCAGGACAGGCTTGAATAGCGCCGGTAAACGCCCCTTTTTCGTAACCAAATAAGGTTGCTTCAAGCATATTTTCCGGAATAGCCGCGCAGTTAATAGCAACAAAAGGGGCATCGCTACGATTTGATTTGTCGTGGATAAAACGAGCCAACACTTCTTTACCCGAGCCACTTGGGCCGAGTACCATAACACTGGCATCGGAGCGCGCAACTTTACTCGCAAGTTCTAATAGCTTAATGCTCGATGGATCGGCAACAATTGGGCCATCAGTTTCTTTTTCCTTTTCAGGCAAATAACGGCTCACCATGTTAAGAAGCACTTCTGGGGCAAACGGTTTTGCCATGTAATCAATCGCGCCTAGACGCATTGCTTCTACAGCATCATCAATGGTGGCATAGGCCGTCATCATTAATACCGGCAGCTCAGGATAATTAAGTTTAATGCTACGTAGTAGGTCAAGGCCGCTCATAGCGCCCATTTGCACGTCGCTAACAACCAATGAATAGCTATTTTGCTTAAGCAAGATCATCGCTTGTTCAGCGCTATCTGCAGCAACGCAATCAATACCCGACATTTCAAGGGTATCGATTAGCGCTTCTCGTAAGCCTGCGTCGTCTTCAACGACTAAAATAGAGTTAGTATTCATTTTGCCTCCGCTGACATTGGTTCTGCACTAATTGGCAAGATCAAACTAAAACATGCTCCCCCATGAGCATTATTAGTCACTTCAACCCGTCCTTGGTGCGCATTGGCGACTGAACTTACAACTGCAAGTCCAAGCCCCGTGCCTTGGCTTTTGGTAGTGTAAAAAGGTTCGAATAATTTGTTGGCATGGCGTAAATCAACACCCGGGCCATTATCACTGACACTGATGCGAACACAGTTTTCGCTAGTTTCGTCACGCTCAGCACTCAGTGTTACCACAGCCTCAGAGCCAATGATTTGAATACTGTTATGGATCAGGTTTTGAATAGCGCTCGCCAGAGCGCTTTTATTACCCACAATTTCAATATCTGGCTCTGGTAAGTTCACGCTAAGTTCACTGTTATTTTGAGCAACCATAGCATCAGCACCCGCTTTTACTTCATTAAGTAACTGCTGCATCGACACACTTTCGACCACTTGTTGCTCGCCACTTTTGGCAAATAACAGCATGTCATTCACTTGGGTTTCTAAATCTTTTAAACGCGACATTAGCTTTGTATGAAAATTACCACGAGAACTTTCTGGGAGACGCTTTGAGCCTAAATTTGCGGCATATAACATGGCAGCAGATAGCGGCGTCCTGACTTGATGAGCAAGCGAAGCAACCATTTTGCCAAGCGCACTTAAGCGCTGCATATGTGCCATCCGCTTTTGTAAACGTCTGGTTTCAGTTAAATCTGTCATTAAAATTAACTGTCCTGGCTCTGGGGCAAGCGCAGTAATATCAAGCTTAATTAAACGACCATCTTTGAGTGATACTTCATGCCCATCATCTTGTTGTGGTCGAAATGAACGTTGAATAACGCTAAACCACTTTTCACCTTCAAGGGGCTCACCTAGCATATCAATGGCAATTTGATTTGCTTTCGCGATCATACCTCGGCCATCTAAAACAACTACACCTGCGGGCATAGTATCCACCAAATGACCCAACCAGCTGGCTTGTTGGCGCAACTCGCTCAACTCACCCACATACTCTTCTTGTAGTAAGCATGGGTTATATTGTTTGGCTGTGATAAATTGTGGTTTTAGGACATTTGCTAAGGCCATAATCAATACTCAAAAAATCGTGTCTACCTAGCTAAATGCACAATTCGTACCAAATTTATTTTCGTTTTATTTCAATAAATTAAAGACAAAAACAACACTGACAAAAAAATGACAATCGCGAGGGAATAATGCAAAAAGAACACCATTGTCGTTGCCCATGGCTAGATACCAGCAAAGAAGATTATGTGGCCTATCATGACCAAGAATGGGGGGTGCCATTATATGATGATCACCGTTTATTTGAGTTTATAACCTTAGAGTCAGCACAAGCGGGACTGAGTTGGTATACCATACTTAAAAAGCGTGATGGCTATCGCAGTGCCTTCAAAAACTTTGTAGTTGAAGAGGTTGCCCAAATGACCGAAGACGACGTCGAACGGTTAATGCAGTTTGAAGGCATTATTCGTAATCGCGCCAAAATAGCTGCGACTATCAATAACGCACAACGTTTTATTGAAATTCAAAAAGAGTTTGGCAGCTTCTCAAACTACCAATGGCAGTTTGTCGATGGCAAGCCTTTGGTAAACAACCTTGATAAATTAGAAGACTATCCGGCTATTACTGAAGCCTCAACAGCATTTGCCAAAGATTTAAAAAAGCGCGGCTTTAAGTTTTTAGGTCCAACCACTGTGTATGCGCATATGCAAGCCTGCGGCATGGTAAATGATCATAGCAATGATTGCTTTAGAAAGGCTGAGATAATCAGTGAGTACGAATAGATAAAATCGAGGAAGTCACCTAACGCGGCTTAGTCGCGCGTTAGGTTATATTTCTTCATTTTTTCGACCAGTGTGGTGCGGCGAACACCTAAAATTTCTGCTGCACGTGCAACAACATAATCGTAGCGCTCTAATGCTTGGCTGATTAAGCTGATTTCTAGCTCAGCAAGATACTCTTTCAGCTCAATGCCTTCATCAGGGAGTAAACCTGAGTCAACCGTTGTTGCTGGTACATCAGGTTCATCATCATCATAATCACTAAAGCCAGTGCTGAAAATATCGTTGAACGCATCTCGCTCCATCAACTCTTCAGGGTACTCAGGCTCATAAGCCTCAACTTCGATATAACGATATTTAGCTGGAAGGTCTGGCACATCAACCACTTTATCAGGAAACATGATCACCATACGCTCAACTAAATTAGCAAGCTCACGAATATTCCCCGGCCACGCATGCTCTTTTAAGCTTTGAATCGCACGCTCAGTAAATTTGGCCGTTGTGCCACTTTGCTCGTTAACACGACGCATTAACTCTTTTAAAAGTAGAGGAATATCGTCAGCACGCTCACTTAGCGAAGGGTTTTCAATTGGAAACACGTTTAAGCGATAAAAAAGGTCTTCACGGAAGTCGCCCTTTTCAATCATTTCTTCAAGGTTACGGTGAGTTGCAGCAATAATTCGTACGTCAGCTTGAATAGGCTTAGTACCCCCTACTCGCTCATAGCTACGCTCTTGCAACACACGTAGTAGTTTAACCTGCATTTGCAAAGGCATATCACCAATTTCATCTAAAAACAGCGTGCCGCCTTGCGCTAATTCAAAGCGCCCTTTTCGTGCAGAAATAGCTCCTGTAAAAGCACCCTTTTCATGGCCAAATAGCTCACTTTCTAGAAGCTCGCCAGGGATAGCACCACAGTTTACCGGCACGAATGGCCCTGTATTGCGTTTAGAGAGTAAATGAACGTTACGTGCAACAACTTCTTTACCTGTGCCTGACTCACCTAAGATCAACACATTTGCATCGGTTTTTGCTACTTGCTCAATTAAAAAGCGCACATCTTTTACAGCTTCGGTTTCACCGACTAAACCATCAAATGATTTGTTAGATTTAGCTTGTTTATGGTCACCCGGAAGCATGCGTTGATATTGCTGACAATCATGCAATAGCTGAGTAGTTACGTCATGGTTAAACGGCTCACAAATTAAACCAACGACATTAGCAATGCTTAGTAACGGTTTGAGTGTTTCACCAATTAATAAAAACGGAATGGCAGGAAACTGTTTGATCACAGCCTCGTGATTTAGCTGCTGTAAAGCACCAAGAATGACCATGCATTCTTGCTGTTGATGTTTTTCACAAAAAGACTGTAACGAAGTCTCATCAACTAATTGTGCAGTTTCACCGATGAAGGTAAGTGCTGCATGTAAACCTATCGCACGATTATTATTATTGTCTAAAATTAAGATCATTATTGGCGAACCACAGTTACCACGAGGTTAGTTAATTTCTAAATTGTAAGCGAGTTTAGGAGGGATGCAAGCGCTAAGCGGCAATTTATTGACATCAACGCCAAAAAATAGTCACTTAGCCCCTGAATTTAATACTAAAGAATTAAAGTAAACCTAAAATGGATTCAGCTGAACGATTTGCTTGACCACGCAAAGCAACAGATGCTTGTGACAAAATATCATTAGCTACTTGATCAGACACTGATTTTGCATAGTCAGTATCTTCTATTCGGCTTTGGCTCGCAGCAATATTCTCTCGCTGGTTACCTAAACCTTTTATCGTACTCGCTAAGGTGTTTTGAAAAGCGCCTAACTCAGCTCTTTGAGCGTTAATTTCCTCTGCTGCTTGGTCGCTAATATCTATGGCAGCTTGTGCCCCTGCTTGCGTTGAAATATCGATTCCCGCAATAACTGAAGCAATACTACCATCCGATGGCGTCACTGATTGTGTGGTATTAGCATCTGGGCCAACCTGAAAAGACACTTGTTCACCATCAAATAAAGGTTTACCACCGAATGAGGCATTTTCGAATGTTTCTGAAACTTGTGTTTGCAATTGCGACACTTCTTCTTGAAGTGCAGCCCTGTCACTGTCTGTAAGCGCACCATTACCCGCCTGAATGGACAGCTCTCGTATACGCGAGACGGCATCATTTACACCTGATAGGTTTGACTCCGTTACTTGCGAGTAAGAGATGCCATCGTACGCATTGTTAATTGCTTGACTGTAGCCATCTTGCTGTGATGTTAATCTATCAATAATTTGTAGTGCAGCAGCATCATCTGCCGCTGAGTTTACTTTTTTACCTGACGCTAATTGCTCAGCAAGCTTATTGCCCGTTTGCTGAGTTTGGTTTAAAAACCCGGTATTGGGTGATTGAATTTTCATGGCGGCCTCCGACAAACCGATTGTTTAAATTATAGCTTAATTTGCCAAAAATTGTACTTTGTACCATGGTTTAGATAAATTAACTTGGCATCTGACTTGCTAGTGTATTAGTTAATAGTTAAATTACTGAGAATTGAGTCAAAATTCTCACTTTGCGTACTTCACTTTTATAAACAACTACGCCAATGATAAATAACTTAGGTAACGCTATGTTCGACAATAAAACGATTTTAATCACCGGTGGTACTGGTTCATTTGGTAAAAAATACGTCAAAACACTGCTCGAACGCTATAAACCTAAGAAGATCATTATCTTCTCACGAGACGAACTAAAACAGTTTGAAATGCAACAAGAGTTTGACCAGCCTTGTATGCGCTATTTCATCGGTGATGTACGCGATAAAGACAGACTTCGCCGTGCTATGCGTGGCGTGAACTATGTGATTCACGCAGCAGCATTAAAACAAGTTCCCGCAGCTGAATACAACCCAATGGAATGTATCAAAACCAATATTAATGGTGCTGAAAACGTCATTGATGCCGCCCTTGATAATAACGTAGAAAAAGTCATTGCTCTGTCGACTGATAAAGCAGCGAACCCAATCAACTTATATGGTGCAACTAAACTTGCATCTGATAAATTATTTGTTGCTGCTAATAATATTGCTGGCGGCCATAAAACAACCTTTTCAGTGGTAAGATACGGTAACGTAGTGTGTTCGCGTGGCTCTGTAGTGCCTATTTTTCAAAAGTTTATCGACCAAGGCCGCGACCATATTCCGATTACCCATGAAGAGATGACCCGCTTTTGGATTAGCCTGCAACAAGGTGTTGATTTTGTCCTAACTAACTTTGAGCGTATGCTAGGTGGTGAGATTTTCGTTCCAAAGATTCCTTCAATTCGTATTACAGATCTTGCCAAAGCAATGGCCCCTGACTTACCAATTAAGGTTATCGGTATTCGCCCAGGTGAAAAGTTACACGAAGTCATGTGCCCGGCCGACTTATGCTTTGAAACTTATGAATATAACGATCATTTTGTTATAGCACCTGGAATAAAATTTAGTAGTCGTAGCAACGATTTTACAGTTAATGCTATTGGTGAGAAGGGTAAAAAAGTAGCGCAAGGATTCGAGTATAACTCACTTGATAACCCTGATTATATGAGCATTGAAGAGATTAAAAACTTCAATGTTCAGGCTTTACTTTAATAATCACTATGACAAACAAGCTAATTCCCTACGGTAAGCAAAGTATTTCGCAAGATGACATTAATGCCGTAATTGATGTTTTAAAATCTGACTGGTTAACACAAGGTCCTAAAGTACCCGCATTTGAAAGTGCCATTGCAGAGTACTGCGGTGCTAACCATGCCTGTGCCACTAACAGTGCGACTTCAGCGTTACATATTGCTTGCCTTGCTTTAGGTGTAAGTATTGGTGACAACGTATGGACATCACCAATCTCATTCGTCGCATCAAGTAACTGCGCACTGTATTGTGGCGCAAGTGTCGACTTTGTTGATATCGACCTTGAGACAGGCAATATGTCTGTTATTGCCCTCAAAGAAAAACTAGCCATTGCTAAACAAAACAAGCGCCTCCCTAAAGTTGTGATCCCTGTTCATTTAGCAGGTCAGTCATGCGATATGGCAGCAATCAATGAACTTGCCGAAGAATATGATTTTAAGATTATTGAAGATGCCTCGCATGCAATAGGCGCCAAGTATAAAGACAAGCCTGTTGGCAGTTGTGATTATTCAGATATTACTGTGTTTAGCTTTCATCCAGTAAAGATAATCACATCTGCTGAAGGGGGGATGGCGGTTACCAACTGCGCTGAGCTCAACAAAAAAATGAGCCGTTTGCGAAGCCATGGTATTACTAATATTCCTGAAGAAATGACCGAGCCAAGTCACGGCCCTTGGTATTATCAACAAATTGAACTTGGTTTTAATTATAGAATGACGGATATGCAAGCCGCTTTAGGACTGAGTCAATTAAAGCAGCTAGACAACTTTATATCAGTGCGAAACGACATTGCAACAACATATAACCATGCGTTTGCAAATTCAACGGTAGCTCATTTGACACAATCGGATGATTGTTACTCTAGCTATCATTTATATATTGTTCGTTTAACACAGTGTGATGTTGAAAAACACAAGTCAATCATTACAGACATGCGCGAGCAAGGAATTATTGCTCACTTGCATTATATACCGATCCATTTACAGCCTTATTATCAAGCTTTAGGCTTTTCGGACGGTGATTTTCCAAATGCAGAAACCTACTACAAACAGGCTGTTACTATTCCTCTGCACCCGATTATGACAGCAGACGAGCAGCAGTTCGTTATCAAAACATTGAATGGTTTAGTATGAAGCTCCCTTTAGGCACAGTGCAATTTGGCTTGAATTACGGTGTTAGTAATAAGTTGATGCTGCAGTAATACAGAACTAAAGCAGTTTTAGAAGCTTATCAAACCAACATAAAAGTTTCTCATTAAATGCTCAAAGCAATGACTGTTAATGAATCTGTGCTCAACACGCCTGTAAATTGGCAACTATAAATTAATATAGAAAAATGATTGATTGCCGATAAATGGCTATGATCAAAATAGGCAGATATATATGAATGACAACAATAAACAATTAAAACTTGCTTTTATTGGCGGTGGCAATAACTCAGCTGTAGGCTATGTTCACTTCGCCGCAAGTCAACTAGATAACAAGTTTGCAGTTGTTGCAGGTGCCTTTTCAAGAAATCCCGATGAAAATAGTGCAACAGCGCAGAGATGGGGGGTTTCAGAAAAGCATTTATACAACGATTGGGAAGAGCTTGTAGAGCAAGAGAAAAACCATGTTGATGCATTTGTTATACTAACACCAACACCCCATCATATTGAGGTAATAACCACGCTTCTGAAGGCGAACTTACCCATTATTTGCGAAAAAGCGCTAGTTACCGGCCCTGCAGAAGTCGCTGAAATTGAAGCCTGCTACGATAAAAATAAACACTTTCTAGCTGTTACATACAACTACAGTGGCTACGCGATGGTCAGAGAGTTGAAACACCTAGTAAAGCAAGGTGCACTTGGCACTATCCAAAAAATTCATCTCGAAATGCCACAAGAGGGATTCAGAAGGCCGCCAGATATTGCAGGTAAACCATCGATGCCACAAGCATGGCGTTTAAAAGATTTTGAAGTGCCAACCATTTGCTTGGATCTAGGCGTGCATTTACACCACTTATCAACATACTTACTTGAAATGGAGCCAACGGAAACAATCGCACAATTTACTAATCATTCTCAATACCCAAATTTAATTGATGATGTAAATATGTTGCTGAACTACCCAAATAACATAAAGGGTAGTATGTGGATGTCAAAAACGGCTATAGGCCACCGCAATGGGCTTCAAATTAGAATATACGGTGATAAAGGAAGCGCGCGTTGGTTCCAACTAAACCCTGACGAATTAGAGTTAAATTACAATGACGGTCGCAAAGAAATCTTAGATAGAGCCGGACAGTGTGAATATGCTAACCAATTTAGATATAACAGAATGAAGCCAGGTCACCCAACAGGATTTGTTGAAGCCTTTTCTAATTTATATACTGATATTTATGAAGAACTTTGCTGTTACTTAGCTGGTACAGACAAGAAAAATGACTATGTATTTGGCTTAGAACAAGCAAAAGACGGCTTAAACTTATTTAAAGCTGCGCAAGAATCAGTTGAATCAGCGCAGTGGATAAAGCTTTAAAATAATATATAATGG
>NZ_JAKEVN010000140.1:0-9098 GCF_022398505.1 Pseudoalteromonas sp. Isolate3
ATTAATAACATAACAAAAGCGGGCTCATTAGCCCGCTTTGTCCTGACTGTTTTTTGAGAAATCACTATGTCTTATACAACTTTTAGCCGAAATCATAATAACCAATTACAAGAACCGATGTTTTTCGGCCAAACGGTAAACGTGTCACGTTACGACCAACAAAAGTACCCTATCTTCGAAAAGCTAATCGAAAAGCAACTTTCGTTCTTTTGGCGTCCTGAAGAGGTTGATGTAAGTAAAGACCGTCTTGACTTCCAAGCATTACCAGATCACGAAAAGCACATCTTTTTAAGTAACTTAAAATATCAAACTTTACTTGATAGTGTGCAAGGTCGTTCACCTAACGTTGCGTTACTACCAATTGTGTCTATTCCTGAGTTAGAAACGTGGATTGAAACATGGGCGTTTAGTGAAACGATTCACAGCCGTTCATACACACACATTATTCGTAACGTGACGCAATCTCCTGAGCTTATCTTTGATGATATCGTAAGCAACGAGAAAATCAGCGAGCGTGCTGATGCCGTTACTAAATATTACGACGATTTAATCAACATGATTTCTGTTTACAACCTTTACGGTGAAGGAAAACATGTAATCAACGGTGAAGAAGTTAAAGTCAGTTTATTTGACCTTAAAAAGCAACTTTATCTTGCTATGATGTCGGTTAATATTCTAGAAGCTATCCGTTTCTATGTTAGCTTTGCCTGTTCATTTGCATTCGCAGAGCGTGAATTAATGGAAGGTAATGCGAAAATTATCAAGCTAATTGCACGTGATGAAGCTCTACACCTTTCTGGTACACAACACATCTTAAACATTATGCAAGAAGGTAAAGACGATCCAGAAATGGCCATCGTTGCCGCACAATGTCGCGAAGAAGCGATTCAGATGTTTGTTGAAGCAGCTGAGCAAGAAAAAGATTGGGCAGAGTATCTTTTCAAAGATGGTTCAATGATTGGTCTGAACAAAGATATCTTATGTCAATACGTTGAATACATCACTAATGCCCGTATGACTGCAGTAGGCCTACCAGCTCAGTTCGAAAGTAAGAGTAACCCTATTCCGTGGATCAACTCTTGGTTAGTATCTGACAATGTTCAAGTTGCCCCACAAGAAGCTGAAATTAGCTCTTACCTTGTAGGTCAAATTGACTCTCAAGTTGATGCATCTGACTTTGGTGACTTCGACCTGTAATGAGCTCAAACACAACTGCAGAGGTTATCCTTGCAGGAACAGACAGCCAGAATCTTGAATTTGATTCTGGCTGTTCATCTCTCCTTGAATGCCTAGAACAACACAAAATAGATGTCCCCTACCAATGCCGTGAAGGCTATTGTGGCGCATGCCGTGCTAAATTAGTCGAAGGTGATGTGAGTTATAATCAAGAGCCACTCGCGTTTGTGCGGGCAGGTGAAGTATTACTATGTTGTAGTAAACCCAATGGAAAAGTAAAACTTGAGCTTTAATGCCATACAAGCTCGCTAGTTTGGTAGAAATTTTCTTTATCAGAGACACTCACCATTTGCTGATCAATTGTAACATCCCACTGTAGATTTTTAGTTAAATGACTCGCCAACTGCTCAATGAAGTTATCATCAAACGCAATTAAATGACCATTACTGATCAGCTCCAACTGATGTTCATTTTCTTGTAACCAATTGTTGTTTAATGTTGTTACAACCCAAAGCTCGTCAACTCTTTTAGCTATTTTATTGAGTTGTAAAATATCCGGTTGGTCAACAGCAAGCCATGTTTGATAATGCTCATCTAATGCTTTTATTGACACATCCGGTTCGCCATGACTGAACTTTGCATTCAGCATCGCTGTTTCGTTGTGTGAAAATAAGCAATAACTTAAAAGCTTAAGAACAAAGTGTTGATAGCTTTCACGACGGTCACAAGCAGTAGTAAACACCTCTTTGTGATTGCGGTGCTCTCTTAAATCAGCAATGGTGAAATTTGCTTTAAAGACTCTATTTTTATCAGACATAAGATTTAGCCATCCAAAAGTAACAGCCTAAGTATAGTGTATGGTGTTAAAATCGCGACTTAATGGAAAGTTATAGTATAACGTTATTGCGATTGAAAAATTGCAGTGTTATATTATAACGCAACACTTAACAACAAACTTAGAAGTAGTAATGATGAAACAAGTTTCAATTCTTTCTAGTGCTGTTGCCGCTGCGCTGTTTTCTCAATCCACAATGGCTGCTGTGATCACAGGTCAAGTATTAGATAAAAACCAACAACCTATCAGCAATGCTGAAATACACGTACACGGTAAATCTCAAAGCGTTGTTACTGACAAACAAGGTCAGTTTAAAATTGATGTAGACAACCAAGGTCAACTACACATCAGTAAAAATAATTTCATCGATAAACGCATTGCTATTAATGGTGACGATCAAAACCTAGTCGTTACACTTACACCTACTTCCGTTGAAACGGTTGTTGTTTATGCATCAGCACTTCATAAGAATAGTCTTGAGATGATTTCGCCAGTTAATGTATTAGCGGGCGATGAACTAAAAGACAAGGCTAAACCTACACTAGGCGAAACACTAAAAGGTTTACCCGGTGTTAATGCAAGCTATTTTGGCCCTGTATCTTCTAGCCCAATTATTCGTGGTTTAGATGGTCCGCGTGTAAAAATCACCCAAAATGGTCTTGATAGCAGCGATGCATCACGAATTGGTCCAGATCACGCAACATCGAACGACAGCTTAGCAGCTGAGCAAATCGAAGTACTTCGTGGCCCTGCTACCCTACTTTATGGCTCTGGCGCAATTGGTGGTGTGGTCAACGTAGTTGATAACCGTATTCCAACGGATAACATTGATACTTTAACAGGTGCTGCACAATACACTCACGATACGGTATCAAATACCAACACTTATGCTGCAAAACTTGAAACCGGTAACGATGGTTTTAACTTCCATTTTGATGGTACTAAGCGTAAAGGTCATGACTACAAAACACCAACGTTCGAGCTTCCTGAAGAGCATGACGAACATGAAGGTGAAGATCATGAAGAACACGAAACAGCTAACAGTGTTGAAAACACCTTTATCGATAGCCAAACTGTTAACTTTGGTACAAGTTATGTTGGCGACCACCTAACACTGGGTGTTTCTTATGGTCGTATCGAAACTGATTATGGTATTCCTGCTCATTCACACCATCATCATGCGCATGACGAGCAAGATGAACATGAAGACGAGCATGATCAACATGAAGAACCTGTTTTCGCTCAGCTAGAGCAAGATCGCTGGCAAGGTTACATGAGCTATGCACTTCATGATAACTGGATTGAAAATATCTCACTACGCGTTGGCTACACCGACTATAAACATGCAGAAATTGAAGATGGTGCAGTGGGAACGGTGTTTACAAACAAAACAACTGAAGCACGTGCAACCGTTGAGCACAAGTTAGGCCTTTGGCACGGTATGGCAGGTTATCACTACACTGAGTCTGACTACGATGCAGATGGTGAAGAAGCTTTTACACCTGCAAGTGTGACTAAAACAAACGCAATTTTTATGCTTGAAGAGCGCCAGTTTGGTGATGTGACCGTTGAGCTAGGTGCACGCCTTGAAGATTACCAAATCGACTCTGCTGTAAGCATGGCTGAGCATCATCATGATCACGATCATGAAGAGGAAGAAGAGCACCATGACGAAGAAGCTGAAATCATCAACTACAGTGAAGATTTCACAAACCTGAGCTTATCTGCAGGTGCAATTTGGCAATATCAAGAAGGCCAAAGTGTAGCTTTAAGTGTGTCTCGTTCTGAACGTGCGCCACTAAGTGCTGAATTACTGTCAAACGGTGTTCATATCGCAACAGGTACCTACGAGCTTGGCTTAGGTTATCATATTGAAGACAGCGAAATTCATTTTGAGCCAGAGGATATCGAGCAAGAAACTGCAACCAACTTTGATTTAAGTTTCCGCCGTTTTATTGGTGATTTTGGTTATACAGTTAACTTCTTCTATAACGACATTGAAAACTACTACTACCAGCAAAATACAGGCTTGGTATTTGATGAAGAGCATGGCTTAGAATCTGCAGCTGAAGCAGACGAAGATGCAATGGCGGTTTATCAGTTCAGTAGTAAAGATGCAAAATTATACGGCATTGAATTTGACGTACACTATCAAGTAACGCCAAGTGCCTTAGTTAAAGTGTTTGGTGATTCAACAACTGCTAAACTAAAAGATGATGAAGGTTATTTACCTCGTATCCCAGCTAATAAACTAGGCTCTGAATTACAGTACACAATTGCTGATTGGAAATTTAGCCTAACAGGGACTCATTATTTTGAACAATCAGACATTACTGCTTACGAGACAAAAACTGACGGTTATACCCTGTTTGATGCATCAGCAAACTATCAACTTGACCTAGGTCCTGTGGATACACAACTTTATATCAATGTTGACAACTTAACCGATGAATTAGGCTTCGTACACAGTTCATTTATTAAAGAAAAGGCTCCACTACCAGGTCGTAACTTCAGCCTAGGTATTCGTGGCTATTTTTAATCTGATATAACTTTTAATAGTTATAAAAAAACCCTTTCACTTTAAAAGTGAAAGGGTTTTTTATTAAGCTTAGAAACTTAAACAATTAGTAAAGGGGTTTAGCCTTTCTGTTCAATCTTCGCCCATGAATCTCGAAGACCCACAGTTTGATTGAATACTAATGAATCTGCTTTGCTATCACGACAGAAATAGCCTGTACGCTCAAACTGGAAGCCCTGCTCTGCTTGTGCATTTGCAAGCGATGGCTCAACTTTAGCATTTTCAAGAACCACAAGTGATTCAGGGTTTAGTGTTGCGTTAAAGTCTTCCGCAGCCGCTGGGTTTGGTACGTTAAATAAACGGTCGTATAAACGAACTTCAGCTGTGATAGATTCACTTGCTGATACCCAGTGAATTACACCTTTAACCTTACGGCCATCACTTGGGTTTTTGCCCAGAGTTTCAGGATCGTAAGAACAGAAGATAGTCGTGATTTCGCCATTTTCGTCTTTTTCAACGCGCTCAGCTTTAATTACATATGCACCACGTAAACGTACTTCTTTATCAAGCACTAAACGCTTGAACTTGTTGTTTGCTTCTTCACGGAAGTCTTCACGCTCGATATAAAGTTCACGAGTGAAAGGTACTTCACGGCGACCCATCTCTTCTTTATTCGGGTGATTTGCAACAGATAACGTCTCTACTTTATCTGCGTCATAGTTCTCGATAACAATCTTCACTGGATCAAGAACAGCCATTGCACGAGGTGCATGCTCATTTAGGTCTTCACGGATACATGCTTCTAACATGCCCATTTCAACCATGTTTTCTTGTTTAGTGACACCGATGCGTGAACAAAATTCACGTACTGAGGCAGGTGTATAACCACGACGACGTAGACCAGCAATCGTTGGCATACGTGGGTCGTCCCACCCTTCAACATGGCCATTAACTACTAAGTCGTTTAATTTACGCTTAGACATAATGGTGTATTCAAGATTTAATCGTGAAAACTCGATTTGTTGCGGATGACACTCAAGGCTGATGTTATCTAATACCCAATCGTATAAACGACGGTTATCTTGGAATTCAAGCGTACATAATGAATGTGTGATGCCTTCTAGCGCGTCGGAAATACAATGCGTGAAGTCGTACATTGGATAAATGCACCATTTGTCGCCCGTTTGGTGGTGATGAGCAAAACGTACACGGTATAAAATCGGATCACGCAATACCATAAATGAGCTTGCCATGTCGATTTTTGCACGCAGTACACACTCGCCTTCTTTGAATTCGCCATTTCGCATTTTTTCAAAAAGCGCTAGGTTTTCTTCAACTGGCGTGTCGCGGTAAGGACTGTTTTTACCTGGTTCTTTCAAAGTACCACGGTATTCTCTTGCTTGATCAGGAGATAAGAAACATACATATGCAAGGCCTTTTTCGATAAGCTCAACAGCATAACCATATAAAGCATCGAAATAGTTAGATGAATACTTAATTTCACCATCCCATTTAAAACCTAACCACTGCACATCTTCTTTAATTGAGTTTACGTAGTTGATGTCTTCTTTTTCTGGATTCGTATCATCAAAACGTAAATTACAAAGACCTTGATAATCTTGGGCGATACCAAAATTCAAACAAATAGACTTCGCGTGACCAATGTGTAAAAAACCATTTGGTTCTGGTGGAAAACGCGTGTGTGTAGTCGCATGCTTACCGCTTGCGAGATCTTCATCGATACGCGTTCTAATAAAGTTACTTGGGCGATTCTCAATTTCCGCCATAGGAGCATAATCCTCTGAATATTGCATGGTGACAAAACTAATGCATTATTACAAAAACAAACCCTAACATACAGTAGTAGAATCATGTTTATTGAAGATATTAAGTCGATTGTTGAATACATAGTTCACAGACTCAACAAAAACGGTAAAAAAATTGTTCTAACGCAATAAAATGATCATTGACTAACGATATAGTGCCACTAGTTTCACTACCAATAAGGAAAAAAGATGGCTTCGCTCAATCAACACCGAGTCTATATTCCAAGCTCAGCACGTGCAAATCAGTATGTGTTAGTTGAATTTAAACCTACTGATGAGTTTTTTGCCCAGTTCACAAATGTTAGCTGTGCTTATAAGCGTCTTGCAAGGGAGTTATTTGCACTCTGTGATGAGTATGAATTACACAACGTTCACTTAATCGCTAACGATAAACTGCCGGTGGTTCGTTACCATGATGAGGCGTATAGTTTAGAAACCGCGAAACAAATTTTATTTTTCTATAACCCTCAATACCATGAAGCACACAATGTGTTTGCTGATGGTGAACAAAAATGCAAAAAAATTCGTTTATTGTTCTTGGCGACTGGTGAAGATATTCGCGCTAATGCGGCAAGTTTTCATCATAATGTGCAGCGAGTAATAAACTCTTTACAAGAAAAGATATTAAGCAATCAGCCAGCTTTAAAAGTTCGTGATCACCAACACCTTACTTATGATTTATTTGCTAAAGCAAAAGGTCACAAAGAAAGCTATGGTTATAAATTACGAAGCTTGTATCCTCGCTTTCAATCTCGCCAATGTCATTTACCAACTGAACACAGTGAGATAGCTTATGCAGGTTTTTCGATTCCTGTGACTCGTGCTATCAAAACTCAATTTCAACATATGTTGAATGAAGAGAATTACACCGAGTTTTATCAATACATTTTTGATGCGTTTAAACGTGCTTGTGATAAACGCGGATTAACACTGGGTGCATTTATCGCTAATGGAACACGACCTATTGTCCGAAATAGTAATATTGATAACGCACAAAGTAACAGTGAACTACAAAAGTTAACCTTTGATTGCAGCTCTGAGCAAGTACAATTACAACAATATTGGAATGCAAATCAACTTGTTGATTCACTGCATTTCATAATAGCAGCAGCAGACAAAGACAAACATGACATTGGTTATGGCAAGTTTATGAATCATGTACAGAGTGCGATTAATGAAGTGACAGATGAACTGGCATTTAATCCAACTCGTCAAGATTTACGTGTTCGTTTTTATCAGCACATAAACTATCAATACTAACTAAGTTTAGTTTAATTAATCGAGGTGACGTATTCACGTCACCTTTTAATTATCGATTATTGCTTAGCTTAGTTAAGTCTAGTCGTAGCACCTTAGAACGACGCTCGTAGTTATAAAGTGCTTTTTTCTTTTCAGGTAATTCATCAACCGTGACCAGTTCAAAGCTTTGCTCTAAAAACCAATGAATACTACGGGTGGTCAACGCAAATAAATGCGAATAACCTGCACGTTTGGCTTTATTAATAATAAACCGCAGCAGAAAACTGCCACGGTCTGCATCTCGGTACTGAGGATGAACAGCAAGACTTGCAAACTCCCCCACTTGTTCATCTGCAAACGGATACAAAGCCGCACAGGCAATGATAAGCCCATCACGTTCTATCACAGTAAATTGTTCAATTTCAATTTCAAGCTGCTCACGAGAACGGCGTACTAAATACCCCTGCTGTTCAAGTGGCCTGATAAGATTAATAATACCGGTAATATCAGAGATGCTAGCACTTCGTAATTGTTCAGAGCTTTGCGGCGCGATTTGTGTACCAATACCATCTAATGAGAACAACTCTTGTAGTAACGCGCCGTCTTCTTTATAACTAACTAAGTGACAACGATGCACGCCACCACGGCAGGCATCAATCGCCGCTTGTAAGAAAACCGTTGCACTTAAACATGCATCTGGTTGATTACGATAACTTGCTAATAGTTGCTCAGCTTCATTTGGCATTAACTCAGCAATCGCTTCACCATTTTCATCTAAAATACCAGCTTCTTGGCAAAACCCGAGCATTTTATCTGCACGAAGCTTTAGCGCTACTTGTGTTGCAATTTCTTCTGCAGTTAAGTTAAAGCTTTCACCGGTAACCGATGCCGCGATTGGTCCAAGTAATACAATACCGTTGTTATCTAATTGATGGCGAATCCCCGCGACATCAACACGTCTTACTCTACCTGAATGATGATAGTCTACACCTTCATCAACCCCTAAAGGTTGAGCAATAACAAAATTACCACTCACTACATTTAGAAATGAACCTGACATAGGAGTACTACTTAAAGACGTTGATAAGCGCGCAGTAATATCGAATTGCATAGCACCCGCGACTTTTTTAATGACTTCAAAAGTTGCATTATCAGTCACTCGTATCTCATTATGAAACTGACTAGTTATGCCAACTTGTTCAAGTGCCGCATTAAACTGTGGACGAGCCCCAAATACTAATACAATCTTAATACCAAGACTGGTTAGAAGCGCAACATCATTAATGATGCTACGACAACCAGACTGGTCAATCGCCTCTCCGCCAAGCATAACAACGAAAGTTTTACCGCGGTGAGCATTAACGTATGGGGTTGACTGGCGAAATCCATCTACCAATTCTGTGGTACGCACGTAATATTTACCTTATTAAAGTCGAGTGTTTTAATAAAAACAGATATACAAGCCACAAGTGTAGAGAATTTATATTCACAAATAAAGCATTAT
>NZ_JAKEVN010000141.1:0-8735 GCF_022398505.1 Pseudoalteromonas sp. Isolate3
ATTAAATATATATCTTTACCCAATATCGACACATCGTTAGAAGTAGACCACCAAGATAACATTGGCATAGCCTGTATTGAGTTTGCCGTTTTCGGTGCAATAGGCTATTTACTAATAAGTATGTTTTCAATTTGATACGGAAGTTCTTGAATCGTGAGGCGTTATGCCATTTAAAGTTAATAATTATTTATTAGTTGATATCGATAATGAGTTTAGTCGTGCATTTGCTCAGCACTATTTTGCAAATGCCGAAAACTCAACCCTTGTGGTGGCTGGAGCTAATAGCCGTAGCATGGTAAAGCTCATGTTCGATCAACTCGTTAAAGATTATTGCTACTGTGATTTTAGTAATGAGATTAGTGTTTCAGAATTAGCTAGCTATTTACATGAACATCACAACATACAAGGTGTATTGATAAACCAAACTGACTACCAACTGGCAGACGACGCACAAAAGTTTATCTATAACTCATTGCACAAAATACGTTACTTAGTGCAGCAAGAAGGACAAGGATTTGGCTTTACTCCCTGCCCTGATGCAGCTCACATTAATCACTTATCTTGCCAATCTGAAATAGCCGAAACAACTGCCCACGCCTTAACTGCCAAAGATGAGTTTAAATAACAAATAAATAATTGCACCTAAACCGCTGTATACTTACCATATTGCTAAAATTATTGATAAGTGACAGCCATGCGAGTTCCACATATTTACCAACCCTCAGCGATTTCTTTAAACACACCATTAACACTTGATGATGATGCAGCAGGTCACATTGGCCGTGTATTACGTATGCAAGTCGGTGATAAGGTCTCGATTTTTAATGGTGAAGGAGGTGAATACCTCAGTGAGATTATTGAAGTCAGCAAAAAAAATGTGGTGGTCGAGCCACAAGAATTTATTGATCATAATGTTGAATCGCCTTTAAAAATTCACTTGGGCCAAGGTATTTCTCGTGGCGATAAAATGGATTTCACTATTCAAAAATCTGTAGAGTTAGGTATCACAGAAATCACTCCTATTTTTAGTCAACGTTGTGGTGTAAAACTCAGTGGCGATAGACTGCAGAAAAAACACCAACAATGGCAAAAAATTGCAATTGCTGCAGCAGAACAATCTGGCCGCAATTATGTACCAGTTGTACATCCTCCTATCGATATAAAAGAATGGTTAGAGCAAGCAAGTGAAGCAATAAAACTCACCTTACATCCACGTGCTGAGCACAGCATTAAAACTATTCATGTGCCTAGCGAGGGCGTGCGTTTTTTAGTGGGTCCTGAAGGTGGTTTTACCGATGAAGAAATCGATATAGCTAAACAACAAAAATTTGTTGATATTCGTTTAGGCCCTCGTGTTTTGCGGACAGAAACAGCGGCCCTGACTGTGTTAAGCGCACTGCAATTACAGTTTGGCGATTTAGCGAATTGAAAACCGTAAAAACACCCATATATCAAAGTAACAAAACACAGTATGGCATACGATTCTAAGGCAAAATAATGGCAATTAAGTTAGGCATAATCTCTGATCCAATAAGTGGCTTTAATATTAAAAAAGACACTGGCTTTGCAATGATGATGGAAGCACAAAAGCGCGGTTACGAAATTTACTACATGGAAATGGATGACCTGTCTCTGCGTCAAGGTCAAGGCTATGCAACTGCAGCCAAAGCCCGTGTTTTTGATGATGTAAATCACTGGTACGAGTTAGAAGAAAAAGCCGCTATTGCTTTAGCTGATTTAGACGTAATTTTAATGCGTAAAGATCCACCTTTTGATACTGAGTATATCTACGCAACCTATATTTTAGAGCGTGCCGAGCAAGCCGGTACTCTTATTATCAACAAGCCTCAAAGCTTACGTGATGCCAACGAAAAGCTATTTACAGCTTGGTTTAGCGAACATACCCCTGATACGTTGGTAACTCGAAGCCAAGCAGACATTCGTGCATTTTTAGCTGAGCATAAAGATATTATCTTAAAGCCGCTTGATGGCATGGGAGGGGCATCTATCTTTCGTGTTAAAGAGGATGATGCGAATATAGGTGTGATCTGCGAAACATTAACCGAGCATGGTAACCGTTTTGCAATGGCACAAAATTATATTCCTGAAATCAAACAAGGCGACAAACGCGTACTTGTAGTTGATGGTGAAGTGATGCCATATTGCTTAGCGCGTATTCCACAAAATGGCGAAACGCGCGGTAACTTAGCAGCGGGTGGTCGTGGCGAAGCACGCCCTATTAGCGACTCTGACCGCAAAATTGCTGAAGCAGTTGCGCCGACATTGAAAGAAAAAGGCCTTATTTTTGTTGGTCTAGATATCATTGGCGACCGCTTAACTGAAATCAATGTCACTGCGCCAACGTGTGTAAAAGAGATTGAAGCTGCTTATGATATTTCAATCACTGGTCACTTATTTGATGCCATTGAAAGAAAACTGAGCCATACTTAATTTAAACAACAAAAGGGGCGACCTATGCAGTCATTAGAGAATCATTTCTTAATCGCGATGCCGAGCATGCAAGACCCTTTTTTTAAGCGTGCTGTCACTTATATTTGTGAGCACAATCAAGATGGTGCAATGGGCTTGGTGATTAACCAGCCTATCAACATCACTGTGGGCGAGCTACTCGATAAAATCGAAATTGATAACGACAAAAGCAAACAAGCTGCAGGCTTAGCTGTGTATGCTGGCGGACCTGTAAAAACCGATCGCGGGTTTGTTTTACATTCGCCAAAGCCTGGTTATGCAGCGAGTCAAAAGCTCAGCAGTGACATTATGATCACGACCTCAAAAGATGTGTTAGCAAGCTTAACCACAAGTGAGGCACCTGATCAATTTATTATCACTCTTGGCTATGCTGGCTGGGATCAAGGCCAATTAGAACAAGAGCTGTTAGAAAACTCCTGGTTAATTATCAAAGCTGATCCTGAAATCATATTTAATACTCCAGTCGAAAAACGCTGGGAAAAAGCGGTTTCTATGCTCGGTTTTGATGTCGGGCAATTAAGCTCTGAAGCAGGCCACGCTTAACATTTAAAATTTTAAGACTATGACAAAACGAACTTTTAAGCCGGTGGGTGAACGCACCGTAATGGGTTTTGACTTTGGAACCAAAAGCATTGGTATAGCTATAGGTCAAGAACTCACAGGAACAGCATCAAGCTTACAAGCAGTAAAAGCGAAAGATGGTATTCCTGATTGGCAGCTCATTAAAAAGCAAGTGGACGAATGGCAACCTGATTTAATGGTAGTTGGCTTACCGCTTAATATGGATGGTACGAATCAAGAGGTGACCTTTAAAGCGAAGAAGTTCTCTAATCGCTTACACAACCACTTTGCTATTCCGGTTGAAACTCAAGACGAACGACTAACGACTGCAGATGCCAAAGCCCGTTTATTCGAACAAGGTGGCTATCGAAACCTTGGTAAAGGCAATGTTGATAACATGTCTGCAGTGATCATCTTAGAAAGCTTCTTTGAACAATTTTACGGCGACTAGCGCTCTTCGTTAATCACAATATAGTCTTTTAAATCTGGAATAAAGCCTGCCTCTCGGTAGGCTTTTTCAATTGCACCTGATTGACGAAGTTGTGCAAGCCCTTTTTGAATTGCAGCAAAGGCTTCTTTGCCATCGGGATGACTCTTCGAAATGATAAAGTGGCGGCTATCTTTAAGCTGAAGTAAAAGGTTAGGCACAGCAACCAATTCAATATTCTCTAAGGAATAACGATTATTGAGGCTGGGCATCAGGGGCATCATCATAAAATCAACCCACTGCATCGATACAGTGCGGACTTGTCCTAGCCACTCGTCTTCTCTAAGTAATTCTTTCAGTGGCAGAGCCGATAACGTTTGCCAATCGGTTTGCCAGCGTGGCGTTGACACCGCAGTTAATTGCTTAAAGTCAGTAAGCTGTTTTATTTGCAGCGCTTTTTTATTGTTCGGTGAGGTAAAAATGCCCGCAAAATACTCACCATTTCGAATCACAGGATCTGATATGTACACCGACTCTGCAAGCGACTTTGCATCAACAGACCATACACTATCAAAGCTGAGTAAAAGCTGGCCATCTTCTAACAGCTTGGTATTACGGTAATTAGCATTACCTTTGTGGTAGCGAAATGGCTTAGTGTAGCCGCCTATATTCAATGCTTGTTGAGCTATGATCATATCGACTACATCGCGACGAATGTAAGCACCACTGAAGTCTTTAACTTCAATAGGCTTACGACCATTCAAAAAGCGACTGTAATCGTCATAAACATCATCGCGAATAAAAATAACCACACCTTTATTGTCATTACCGTATACATGAAACGTACTCACTAATAGTAATAACCAGCTGATTAAACTTACTCGCAATCCCATTTATGTGTCACTCTTTCCATCAAGACCATCGATAGTCACGCCTTGTAAAAAGCCTGCGCCACTTTGCTCATTGTTTTGTAGCTTAATCATTAAGCGTAGGTCATTTGGCGAATCAGCATGATGCAACGCATCGGCGTAGTTAATGCGACGCTGCTTATAAAGCTCAAACAATGCTTGATCAAAGGTCTGCATACCCATTTCTTTCGATTTCGCCATGGTTTCTTTGATAGAACCAACATCACCTTTTTTAATAAGCTCTGCCACCATAGGCGAATTTAGCAAAATTTCGATAGCAGCTACACGTCCTTCGCCATCGGCAGTTGGAACCAACTGCTGAGCAACAATAGCGCGAAGGTTAAGTGCTAAGTCGTATTTTAACTTATCGTGCTTTTCTTTAGGTACTAAGTGCATAATACGGTCGATTGCTTGGTTAGCATTATTTGCATGCAGTGTTGCCACACACAAGTGACCTGTTTCTGCAAAGCTTAATGCATACTCCATGGTTTCTTGTGAGCGTATTTCACCAATTAAGATTACATCAGGCGCTTGACGCAACGAGCTTTTTAGCGCTGATTCGAAGCTTTCTGTATCTAAACCTACTTCACGTTGAGTAATGATACTTTTACGATGCTCATGAACAAATTCGATAGGGTCTTCAATCGTTAAAATATGACCTCGCTGGTTACGGTTACGATAACCTAAAAGCGCAGCGAGCGAGGTCGATTTACCCGTACCTGTACCACCCACAAACAGAACTAAACCACGTTTAGCCATAATCACATCGGTTAAGGTTGACGGCAACCCTAGCTCATTCACATCAGGTATCTGAGTCACGATACGACGAATAACCATACCAGCTCTGTCACGCTGCCAAAAAGCAGAAACACGGAAACGGCCCTCATCAGTTGCAATCGCAAAGTTACACTCTTTAGTATCATGAAATTCTTTACGCTGCTTATCGCTCATGGCTGACTCAACCAAATCGAGCGAAGCTTCATCAGAAAGCTTTTCGTCGGTAAGATGTACTAGCTCACCGTTTATTTTTGCACTGACAGGCAGTTGGCTAGAAACAAACAAGTCAGACGCTTTTTTGTCGATCATAACTTGTAAAAAATGATTTAAAGGTAAAGACATTTTAAATAACTCCGTTAACCACCAAACTGGGTTTTATCCTGTGCTTTAGCACGTGCATCATTGGTTGTAATAATACCGAAGTTAACTAAGCTTGCTAAACATTGATCCATGGTCTGCATTCCATGGGACGCACCGGTTTGAATTGATGAATACATTTGCGCGATTTTATCTTCTCGGATTAGGTTTCGGATAGCAGGAATACCTATCATGATTTCATGGGCTGCTACTCGGCCACCGCCCACTTTTTTAAGTAAGGTTTGTGATATTACGGCACGTAGTGATTCAGACAACATTGAACGCACCATGTCTTTTTCTTCACCAGGGAATACGTCAATGATACGGTCGATAGTTTTTGGTGCAGAAGTAGTATGCAAGGTACCAAACACCAAGTGACCTGTTTCTGCCGCGGTCATCGCTAAGCGAATTGTTTCAAGGTCACGAAGCTCACCCACCAAGATTACATCCGGATCTTCACGTAATGCGCTTCTAAGTGCATTAGAGAAGCTATGCGTGTCGCGGTGAACTTCGCGTTGGTTAATGAGACTCAGCTTATTCTCGTGCACGAATTCGATAGGATCTTCGATAGTTAAAATATGGTGATGCTTATGTTGATTAATATAATCAACCATCGCCGCTAAGGTAGTTGATTTACCAGAACCAGTCGGGCCTGTAACCAACACTAAACCTCGCGGATTATCGGAAATGGTTTTAAAAATATCAGGCGCACCTAAGTCATCAAGCGTTAAAACATCACTTGGGATAGTACGAAACACCGCCGCTGGGCCACGGTTTGAGTTAAATGCGTTTACACGAAAACGCGCAAGGTTTGGTACTTCAAAAGAAAAATCCACTTCGAGATTTTGTTCGTAGTCCTTACGCTGATTATCGTTCATAATATCGTATACCAGACTATTTACATCTTTTTGTTCTAATGCTGGAATATTAATACGACGCACATCACCATCAACACGTATCATAGGTGATACGCCCGATGACAAGTGTAAATCCGAGGCTTTGTGTTGCACACTAAAGGCCAATAATTCGGTAATATCCATTTATGACTCCACAACCAACTGATAATTATATGGTTACAATAGCAGAACGACTTACATCCGCCTACGCAAGAATTGCTCAAGCTGCAAAAAATAATCGCCGCGATGAGCAATCAATCAACCTATTGGCTGTTTCAAAAACAAAACCTGCCGACGATATTATTGCTGCCTATGAGCATGGCCAACGCCAGTTCGGCGAATCTTATGTCCAAGAAGCGGTAACAAAAGTCACAGCATTGGCTGATTATAAAGACATTATTTGGCACTTTATTGGCCCTATTCAATCAAATAAAAGTGCTCAAGTAGCCTCTCATTTTGATTGGGTGCAAAGTGTTGACCGCACAAAAATTGCAAAACGTCTTAATGAGCAACGGCCAGCCGATAAAGCGCCACTCAATGTATTAATACAAGTCAATATTAGTTTAGAAGAGGCTAAGTCAGGCTGCCACCCAGACGAGCTAATGGCATTGGCCGAATTTATCAGTCAATGCCCTAATTTATGCCTGCGAGGTTTGATGGCTATTCCTGCCAAAACCGATGATGCCCAGCTACAATTACAATATTTTGAGCAATTAAGCGCTTGCTTTGATAAACTAAAGGCCCAATATCCCCAAGTAGACACCTTGTCGATGGGTATGAGTAACGATGTTGAAGCAGCGATAGCTGCGGGTTCAACCATGGTACGCATTGGCACGGATATATTTGGCCAACGAAATTAAAAGGTGATAACAGACATATGTCAGACAAAAAAATCGCATTTATAGGCACGGGTAACATGAGCTACGCCATCATTGGCGGCATGGTAAAGAACGGTTTTGCAGCTAAAAACATCATTGCAACCAATCGCAACCAAGAAAAATTAGCTAAGGTTGCTGCTGATTTCGGGGTGCAAACTACCGCGGATAACAACGCGGCACTTCGCGATGCTGATGTAATTGTCTTATCTGTTAAACCACAAATGATGGGCGATCTTTGCCAATCATTCCAAGACTCTGGCGTTGATTTTAGCGACAAGCTATTTATTTCAGTGGCAGCGGGCCTTAGCGTAAACCGTTTACGTGAAATGCTAGGTCAAGACGTGAAAATGGTGCGTTGTATGCCTAATACACCATCATTACTCGGTCGTGGTGTTTCAGGTCTATATGGCGCAGGCGAAACCGCTGAAGAGCACAAGTTTGTACAACAAGTTTTTGAGTGTACAGGCATTGTTGTTTGGGTTGAGCAAGAGTCACAAATCAACGACATCATCGCTGTTACAGGTTCATCACCTGCTTACTTCTTCTTATTTATGGAAGCTATCGAAGAAAAAGCTAAAGCACTTGGTTTTAGTGATGAAGATGCGCGCCGTTTAGTACAACAAACTGCACTAGGCGCAGCCGAAATGGCACTTTCGCAACCAGACATCAGTATTGCTCAGCTACGTGCAAATGTAACCTCTAAAGGGGGTACCACTCACGAAGCGGTTGAGCATCTAAAATCACAAGGTTTAGTAGATACTGTTGCAGATGCAATGGATGCCTGTATAGCCCGCGCTGAAGCGATGGAAAAAGAACTTTAAGCTTACTTTTAAGGTAAAATTATGCAAGCCATGCACTTTTTAGTTGGGATTATTTTTGATCTCTTTTTAATGGTGGTCCTTTTACGCTTTTGGTTACAAGCGGCAAAAGCTGACTTTTACAATCCTATGAGCCAGTTTGTGGTGAAAGCCACTTCGTTCGCAGTAAACCCGCTTCGTAAAATTATTCCAGGAGTGGGTGGCTTTGATATTGCTTCGTTAGTGCTTGCTTATTTAGTTGCAGTAGCGAAACTCAGTGTTATTTTTCTGATGTTTTATAATGCTTGGGCGCCAGGTCCGGTATTTATTCAGGCTTTAATAACTGTCGTTAAAGAAGGTTTAAACTTACTATTTTGGGTTTTAATTATTCGTGCTTTACTAAGCTGGGTAAGCCAGGGTTACAACCCAATTGAAGCTGTATTCCACCAGCTAACTGAACCTATGTTACGCCCTATTCGTAAGGTTATTCCACCACTAGGTGGTTTAGACTTATCAATCTTAGTGTTGATTATTGGTCTACAGTTTTTACAGTTTCTATTGTTGGATTTAATTGGCTAAACGTTTAGCGTGACGCAGTAAGGGGCCGAAAGGCCTCTTTTGTTAAGTGAGATATACCATGAAGC
>NZ_JAKEVN010000142.1:0-8554 GCF_022398505.1 Pseudoalteromonas sp. Isolate3
CTATAAAGATCTCAATATAGGTACTTATAGTTTAAAAGGAGTCGTTATGCAGACAGTCAATGTCGAACCTGTATCAGTTAAAAAACAGAAATTAGCCGAAGCCAATGCGAAACAGGATGTAGTTTTTGATTTAAATGTTAAAAACCCAAGCCTAAAGTGGAATGCAGACGGTAAATATCCATACAAACGCAAAATGGACCTGGTTGAATACGAGCGCCATAAACACGAACTGCAAATTGAACTTTTGAAAATGCAAGGTTGGGTAAAAGAGACCAATCAACAAATAGTGGTTTTATTTGAAGGTCGAGATGCGGCGGGTAAAGGAGGCACTATTAAACGCTTTATGGAGCATTTAAATCCGCGTGGTGCGCACGTAGTGGCTTTAGAAAAACCAACTTCAAGAGAGCGAGAACAATGGTACTTTCAGCGTTACATTAATCACCTGCCAAGCAAAGGTGAAATTATACTATTTGATCGCTCTTGGTATAACCGAGCCGGTGTAGAGAAGGTAATGGGCTTTTGTGATGATCACGAATATTTAGAGTTTATGCGTCAAACACCACAACTTGAACGTATGTTGGTGAATAGCGGTATTAAGCTATTTAAATATTGGTTTTCGGTCAGTAGAGAAGAGCAATTCAGACGCTTTAAATCACGTCAAAACGACCCGCTTAAGCAATGGAAGCTGAGTCCGGTTGATATGGCATCATTGGCTAAATGGCATGATTATAGTGACGCGAAAGATGCGATGATGTTTCATACCCATACAAAAGATGCGCCTTGGACACAAATTCGCTCTGATGATAAAAAACGGGGTCGTATCAACTGTATGCGTCATTTCTTAAGTTGTTTGGATTACCCAGAAAAAGATCAGGATATAGTCAATCGGGTTGACCCGCTTATTGTCACTGAACCTACCCGCATGTCTACGCGTCAGTAAAGGAGAATACAATGAAAAATTCAGAGTCAATATTTGAAAAGCGCCTTGCAAAGCTCGAAAAAGTTCTCGAAAAAAGTAAAAAAGAGGTGGCCAGAACCTCTGAAATTGCAAAAGATGCAGCACTTAAAGCACAAGCCGCTGTAGAGTGTGCCAGCGAAGCAGAGAGCCTAGCTAAAAATGCTAAAAAGCGCTTGAAAGAAGCCAAAAAGCAGTTAAAAGAAGCTAAAGTGTTAAAAATAGCGCAGAAAAATGCTTCTAAAAAATCGGCAATAAAACGGGCTAAACGAATGGCCAAAAATAAGACAAAAACTAAAAACACTTAAGGTTAACAAGGGGCGCATGGCTCATGTGCCCTTTGTTTTTGTATTAAGCTTATTGCTGGACATTTTTACGATTCTCGTTATGCTAAACGTCAACTTTTCAGGGACTTAAAAGCATACTTATGAAAATTATACCGGCATTTTTTGTTATTTTACTGCTATGTTCAGCTTGTAGCAGTTATTCACCTATCAAACAAGAAATGCAAACTAAGTTACAAGGCTCATGGCAGTCTACAAATAGCCCAGTTTGTGAAGCTAATTTTCATACTATAGCTTTTAAAAACAAAACATTAGAAATCTCTTATGACGAGCAGGGCTATATTTCTGAGACTGAAGCAAGAAAAACCTTTGTTTATACTATTTTATCGACAGAGAAAAATTTAATTCGAGTGCAGCTTGAAAATGAAACTCGCTTAGATAAAAAAGGTAAACCTGTAGTTTGGCACCTAAAACCACTTAGAAATGATAAATACTGCTGGGGCAGAGATGATTGGCCTGATCTTGCTTGTACTGCTTCGCGTTATAAATGCACAGTAAAATGAAGTTAGCTTATTGAAGTCAGAAAACCCTAAAATAAGCCTGTAAATTGATGATCCTTTAATGCTATTCATAAAGAGCCTTAGTTTACGTAATATCTTCACGAGTTATGCTTTTTAATTATCCCACGCTAATCATTTCAACTGGCTCAAAAAGTCCGTATAATCCACGCCGAACTTTTTACTATGAAACATGGCTTAGTAAAGCCTGTATGAGCAGAGCAAATGAATCAAACTGATACTAGAAAAGAAACTCTTGAATTTAATAAACTTCAAAAGCGTCTAAGAAGGCATGTTGGTAATGCGATTACTGATTACAACATGATTGAAGACGGCGATGTTGTTATGGCATGTATCAGTGGTGGTAAAGATTCATTCGCAATGCTTGATATTTTGCTTAATTTACAAAAAGCTGCGCCAATTAAATTTGAAGTGATTGCCGTAAACCTTGATCAAAAGCAGCCTGGTTTTCCTGAGCATATTTTGCCTGATTACTTTGAAACGCTAAATATCCCGTATTACATCGTTGATAAAGATACTTACTCAGTAGTAAAAGAAAAAGTACCAGAGGGCAAAACAACCTGCGGTCTGTGTTCACGACTTCGTCGCGGTACACTTTACTCATTTGCAGAAAAAATTGGTGCGACCAAACTAGCACTAGGTCATCACTTGGATGACATCGTCGAAACTATGTTTTTAAATATGTTCCATGGTTCACGATTAAAAGCGATGCCACCAAAATTACGTTCAGATGATGAACGTAACGTAGTTATTCGTCCGTTATCATATTGTCGTGAAAAAGATTTAATTAAATACGCTGAGCACAAAGATTTCCCGATCATTCCATGTAACCTATGCGGTTCTCAAGAAAATCTACAGCGTCAATCAATTAAAGCGATGCTGACAGAGTGGGATAAGAAAACTCCAGGTCGCGTTGAGAGTATCTTTAAGTCTTTACAGAATGTCAGCCCAAGCCAGCTTGCTGATAGAAACTTGTTTGATTTTGAAAACTTACCACTTGATAGAGAAGGCAATCGTGAAAGCTATGACTTTAGCGAGGCGGTGGTCTCATCAACAAACATTGATGAATCACTGTTCATTGATGTAACAAATATATAAAAAAAGCCCCAAACTGGGGCTTTTTTAATACATATTCTGGTTGTTACTTAGCGAGTGGGCTCACATAGCCATCTGGTTTTAGGGCTAAGACATCGCAATCAAGACTATCAATAACGTGCTCTGCAGTATTACCAACTAGCGCAGCACTCAAGCCAGTGCGACCAACAGTACCAATCACTACTAACTCGCTGTTAAGGCGTGCAGCAACATCTGGAATGACATCTTCTGGTAAACCTTCCTCTATGTAGCATTGAGCTTGGTCAATATCAAACCCTTTAGCTAAAGAGAGCGTTGATTCAAAGTGATGTTTTTTAACTGATTCGTTATAAACGCCAGGATTAAACTCTGGGATTTCTATTGCAATATTAACCGGTGTTGCTGGGTACGCATTTACAATATTAAGCGTGGCATTGGCTAAGTCACAAATGAAGCGGGCATCATTAATAATACGCTTGTTAAGTTCAAGGTGTTGCTCATTTTCACTCACCGCGTTCACAGCTGCTAGAATATTCCCCTGAGCTGGCCATTCTGTTTCTTTAACAAGTAACACTGGAGCAGGGCACTTACGAATAAGGTGCCAGTCGGTAGGTGTGAAAATAACCGATTTTAGTGTGTCGTGTTGATGAGTGCCTTTAACAACAAGATCAAAGCCATCGTTGATCACGGTGTTAATAATAGCTTCGTAAGGACGGTTATGCCAAACCACACAACTATCAATAGTGAGTTCTGGATAAAGTGCAATTTGTTCATTTAACCATTCTTGGCGGTCTTTTATCACGGCTTCTCGCATTGCTTCACGCTCATCAGCTGAAAGCATAGTTGTCATTTCATAAGAGAAGTCGTAGATACTGAGGAAAGCGGTGATGGTCGCGCCAGATTTTTTGGCTAGATCGATTGAGCGGCTTAAACTGTGTTGCTGCTCTTTAGTTGGGTCTATAACTGCTAAAATTCGTTTAATTGCGTCCATGTGCTGCTCCTTAACTGTTCCGCAAAAAGTAGTACTTTGAGTGTAACCTAAATTTAGAACAGTTAAAGGGGTAAACAGTATAAAGTTGCGTTAAATCAAACTCTATTTACATTTAATTGCCGCTGTTGTAGCAAGTGCCTGCTGGTCCAAAATGGTGATAAACTTGCCCTCAACCTTAATAAAACCAGCCTTTTGAAAGCGACTTAAAAGGCGGCTAATTGTTTCAACAGTTAGGCCCAAGTAGTTACCGATTTCACCACGCGTCATAGTTAAACGGAATTCTTTACGTGAAAAACCACGCTCACCAAAGCGTTCAGCCAAGTTGTAAATAAAACTTGCAAGGCGCTCTTCAGCTGATTTTTTGTTGAGTAACAACAGCATTTCTTGGTCGTAGTTAATTTCATTACTCATTAAACGCATAATTTGTTGGCGCAATTTTGGTAATTTACCGGCTAATTCATCAAGCGTATCGAATGGAATTTCACACACCATAGATGTTTCAAGGGCTTGAGAAAAACTTTGATGTGCCATTTTGTTGATTGCATCGAAACCGACTAAATCGCCAGCTAAATGGAAACCGGTAATTTGCTCGTCACCTTGTTCAGATAGAGTGTAAGATTTAAACGAACCTGAGCGCACAGCATAAATGGCATTTAAGCTTTCACCAGATTCAAATAAATAATCACCTTTATGCAGTGGTTTTTTACGTTCGATGATTTCATCTAGACGATCCATTTCTTGACCGTTTAATGAAAATGGTAAACATAGCTGGCTGATACTGCAATTATTACAGCTAATTGTGCATAAGCCTTTTGACTTGTTTTGTGAGAAGTCCATACATCAAATCCATTCAAATAAGTTAACAACCGCTAAGATTAATGAATTAGCTTATCGGTTGCTATAATTAATAAGTATATACCGTACCATATTATTACGCTGCCTAGAATAACCCTAATCCAAACATGGTTGAAAATAGTGTTTATTTTTTGACTGACTAGACCAATACTAATCATTGCAGGAAATGTCCCTAAGGCAAAAAATAACATTACCCCAGCACCGTGAAGGGCAGAAGGGCTGGTAAGTGCCCAAGTTAGTGCCGAATAAACTAATCCACACGGCAGCCATCCCCATAAAGCGCCATACAACAGGGCCTTTGGCGTTGTATCGACAGGTAGTAAATAACGATTCAGTTTAGATAAATGCTGCCATACTAGCGTTTTTCCTAATTTTTCTAGCCACTGTAGGGTGGGCGCTAGGCGCATGATATAAATCCCAACAAGTAGCATAAAAATACCACTTAGAAACGATAAACCTACTGAGATAGAGGTATTTTGTGCAGCGAAGCGACTACTAATACCGGCTACTAGAGCACCGGCAAGCATGTAACTGAGCGCTCTGCCAAGGTTATAAGCAACAGAAAAGCGAACTGCACGATTTTTGCTAGCGGCAAGTTGTAAACTACTGGAAATACCACCACACATAGCCAGACAGTGACCACTGCCTAACAAGCCCATTACAAATGCACTAATAAACTGCGGATCAATCATTACTTTTGTTGTGCTGCTCTTTATCGTCTTCAAACAGGATACTGTGGCCCTGTTTGTTTAAATCAGAAAATTGTTCGCTTTTTACAGCCCAAAAGAACACACCAATAGCAATTAGCACAAATAAAATGGCAATTGGGATGAGGATGTAGATGATACTCATAGTTTTAATAACCTTAATGAGTTGGTAATAACCAAAATGGAGCTTGCAGACATACCAATAACGGCCATCCAAGGAGCTACAAGTCCTAGTGCTGCAAGTGGTAAAATCGAACCATTGTAAATAAGTGATAATGCCAAGTTTTGCTTAACAATACGGCGAGTCTTCTTCGAGACAGTAAGCAAATGTTCAATGGCGGTTAGATCACTATTGAGTAATACCACATCGGCACTATTTTTGGAAATATCGGCGCCAGTTTCCATCGCAATAGATAAATGGGCACTTGCAAATACCGGGCTATCATTCACACCATCACCAACCATAGCAACAATGGCACCTTTGCTAGCCAATGCTTCAACATGGGTTTGTTTGTCACGAGGGCTACATGCTGCATGTACAGTATCTAAATTTAACTGCTTTGCAATTTGCTCACCACTGTTTGAAGCATCACCAGTTAACATATGACACTTGAGCTGCTGTGAATGCAGTTTAGTAATCAATTTTTCTGCGTTGTTACGTAAGCTATCGGCTAGGTAAAAGCGCGCAACTACTTGTTTATTGATATACAAGGTTGCTTGAGCATCTGCTTTATCAGTATCGAACCAGCCACTTTTACCTATCGCATAGTGCTGATTATTAAGTTCTGCTGTAATGCCTTTACCCGGTTCGATTGTAACATTCTCAATTGGGTTCACTGTATCGTTGAAACCAGCGAATGCATTAGCAATCGGGTGCTCAGAGAAACTTTCAAGTTGCGCTGCTAGTCGTAATGCGTCAGCTTCACTATACTGGCTGTTTACTAGTTCAACTCGCTCTATAGTGAAACGACCTTGGGTAAGGGTGCCTGTTTTATCAAAGGCAATATCGGTTAGTTGCGGTAGCGTTTCTAATACATGGGCTTGTTTAATTAAAATTCCACGCTTTGTCAGGCTTGCTACTGCACACGTAAGGGCGGTAGGAATCGCTAAGCTCAGTGCGCAAGGGCAGGTTGCAACAAGCACCGAAATAGTAATCCAAAAAGCATGCTCAGGGTCTATTTGATACCAGCCAATCGCTGTAATTGACGCAAACACTAATAAACACGCTACAAACCACTGAGCCACCTTATCAGTTATTTCAACTAATCTTGGGCGTTTAGTTAAAGCTGTGTGTTGTAACTTTATAATTTGATTAAGTAAGGTATTTTGACCGATTTTGTTGATCTCAATACGGATCACACCATCGTGGTTAATAGTCCCTGCGTATACTTGATGGTTAATAAACTTATTAACTGGCTGATGCTCACCTGTCATCATGGCTTCATCAACAGTTGTTTGACCTTGTATAACGATACCGTCAGCAGGAATTGTTTCGCCTGCTTTAATTAATACAACATCACCTAGTCTTAGCTTTTTAGCTGCGATAATTGATTCTTGATTGTTTTCATCGATGATACGGGCTGTAAGGGGCAGTAACTTTTGCAAGTTAGCAGTAAACTCACTGGCTTTTAAGCGAGCTCTAAATTCTAAATATTTACCTAGTAATAATAAAAAGGTAAACATACAGATAGATTCAAAATAAACTTCGCCAACAGACATTAAAGTGGCATAACAACTTGCCCCATAAGCACCAAAAATTGCTAAAGATACGGGTAGGTCCATATTTAGCTGTTTTGCTTTTAAACCATTAATCGCATTAGTTAAGAATGGTAGGGCACTATAGAGAATTACCGGTGAAGCAAGCACAAGGCTTATCCAGCGGAAATACTGTTCGAAGTTTTCTTCCATGCCCGAGAACATGCCAAAATACATGGCAAAAGCGAACATCATTACTTGCATGGTCATTAGACCCGCAACACCTAAACGGCGGATATAGGCTTTAGCAGCTTGCTGTTTTTGACTGGCCTCAAGGTCTGCCTGAAACGGATAAGCTTTATAGCCGATTTCGTGTAATGAGGTAATAATTTGGCTAAGCGGAGTAACCGATTTATCCCATTGGATCATGGCACGGTTGGTCGATGTATTTACATCAACGCGTTTTATCGCTTTTAGATTGAGTAATTGTTTTTCGATTAACCACGCACAAGCAGCACAGGTTATGCCTTCAACCGTTAGTAGCACCTCGGATAAATTATTAGAGGCAGAAATAAACTCGTCTTGAATATCTTCGTTATCGTAACTTTTGATCAACTCGAGTTGCTCTGGAACAAGTTGTTCAACTTTACCAGAGCGTACGGTTCTAAATTTATAGTAATCGGTCATGCCTTGGGCGACGATATTTTCTGCAACCGTTTGGCAACCAATACAACACATAGGTTGTGCCTTACCGTCTATTTCGACAGTCGCATTAAAGCCTTTTGGCACACTTTCAAGACAATGAAAGCAATTATCGGACATTAGAGTTTACTACTTATATTCAGGGCTAATCGAAATTGTTTTATCAGTTGGTAAAATGATGTCTTCTTTGAGTTTCCAACTGTTATCTATTGGTTCAATAAACACTGTATATGCGCCGTCAACATGAGCGTCGAGTAGGGCTGTAAAATCGCCATGGGCGTTTTTCATTAAGCTCACATCAAAGTCATTTGTCTTAATGGTGCGGTGATAAAATGACATTTTTAAAGAGTGGACATTGCTTGCATCACCTTTAGTGAAGGTAAATGCAACTTTGTCGTTAGTAACATTTAAATCGCCATGTAAATAAAGCGCTTTTGCTTTATTAAATTTGCTGAGTTCAAGGTTAATTGCTTTACCTTTTTTATAGTAATCATCAACAACCATATCTGGGCCGTTACCAATTGCCATATAAATAAGACCAGCGCAGCCAATGATCGCTGCAAGAGGAAAAGAGATTAAAAACCATGGCCAAAAGTTTTTATACCAAGGAGTGGGTTTCATAGTACTTATACCTTTAAAAACGTTGTAAGCATTTTATCGGATTTAAAAGCAAAAGACTAAAAAAAAGCCTCTAGATAGAGGCTTTTTTGATC
>NZ_JAKEVN010000143.1:0-8526 GCF_022398505.1 Pseudoalteromonas sp. Isolate3
CATAACCTAAGTGGAGCGAACAATTATGCTTTCAGTTCAACAATTACAACAAACTCAAGTTCAAGAGCCAGCCTTTGTTTGCACTCGTGAAGGAGGTCAATTCCGTGACCGCCTTGAGAGCAATATCAAGCAAGGCTTTGCTGCTGCGTATGACGCGAAAATTTCGCAATTCATGCCGCTACTTTGCGAGCTTAATGTTGATGATGAAGTATGTACTTTAGGTCTTCGCTCTGCATCACAGCCTTTGTTTATTGAACAATACCTCCCTGCGTCTATTGAGCACTTTGTCAGTGCCAAGCGTGAGCACATTTTTGAGCTAGGTAATTTATGCTCAACGCATCGAAAAGCCACCTTGGCACATTTTGTTTTAATGAACGAAGCACTTTATCAGGCAGGAGCAAAATATTTAGTGTTTTGCGCAACCCGTAAAGTGAGAGCGTTATTAAAAATGCTTGGTGTGAATTGCAAAGAAATCGGTGTTGCCAATGCACAAGCACTTCAAGATCCAGCCAGCTGGGGTAGCTATTACGACAATCAACCAACCATTTGTGTGGTTGACCTAAACGAAGCACATCAACGTGTATTAAACACCCCAGTTTTATTCAATATCAAACAGCAGTGTTTGCAGTCATCACTTGAGCTTGCTGTATTTTTGGAGGCGTTATGAGCTGGTTAACACAATTACCGCATAAGGATAGCGACACATTGATGGTTTGCCATCAAAGTGATGGTGTACGCTCACTAACTAAACAAGAGTTTACTGAGCAAGTAACTCGTTTACTGCCAACCTTAGCTGAATTTGATGCCCAAGGCATCGCTTATCAATTAGATAACACGCCAGCATGGTGTGTATTGGAAGCCGCGATTAGCGATCTTAAAAGAGTCGCGATTCCGCTACCAACGTTTTTTACTGCTCAGCAAATTGCATTTGGTTTGCAAAACAGTGGGGCAGGGCTATTTGTATGTGACCGCGCATACGAAGGTGAGCATGCTAAGTTAGTGGCGTTAGTTGACGTGTGTAAGCATTACCCTTTATATGTTTATCAACTGAGTAATACACAGCCTGTGCCTTATTTTGCTAACACGCAAAAGATTACCTTTACATCGGGCTCAACGGGTACACCAAAAGGCGTGTGTTTATCTCTTGAAAGTCAAATGCAGGTAGCTACATCACTCTATCAAAGCATTGGTTTAGAAAAACCAAACCATTTGTGTTTATTGCCGTTACCGGTTTTGCTTGAGAACTTAGCAGGTGTTTATGCGCCGCTATTAGCAGGTGGTACGGTTAATTTGGTCCCTTTAGCTGAACTTGGTTTTTCTGGTGCGCAGTTACTTGAACCTCACAAATTGATTGCTGCAATTGAACGTACTGAGCCAAATACTCTTATTTTAGTGCCAGAACTTCTTACCTGTTTGGTGGCTTTTGCAAAGCAAGGCTGGCAAGCGCCTAAAAGCTTAAAGTTTATTGCTGTAGGTGGCGCGGTTGTAAGCCAGCAGCTTATTAAGCAAGCCCGTGAATGTGGCTTACCTGTGTATCAAGGTTATGGTTTGTCTGAGTCTTCATCGGTGGTGAGTTTAAACACTAGTAATGATGATGACATCGAAACTGCAGGCCGAGTACTTAAACATATTCAATATAAAATTGAAAATGGCCAGCTTTATATCAAAGGTTCATTGTTTTTAGGTTATTTAGGTCAAGCCGCACAAAATAGCGAAGATTGGTACGCCACTGGAGACTTAGTTACTGAGCAAGAAGGCCGCTTGGTTATCCAAGGCCGCTTGAAAAATCAGCTGATCACGAGCTTTGGTCGCAATATCAGTGCAGAGTGGCCGGAGTCATTATTGCTCAGTCACAGTCAGGTACAGCAAGCTGTCGTTATTGGCGAAGGCCAAGCGTTTTTAGCTGCGCTTATCTTTGCAAACCAAGCGATGAGTGACAATGAGCTTGCAGCACACATTGCTAAACAAAACGCGCAGTTACCCGAATACGCACAGATAAAAAAATGGCATCGTCTGGCAGAGCCAATGAGCCACACCCAAGGTTTATTAACTAGCAATAATCGCCCAAAACGCGATGTTATTAACCAATTTTTTGCTAGAGAAATTTCAGCATTTTACAAAGAGGCGACGAGCATGAGTCAATTTTTCAATACATTACAAGCCGAAACACAAAATGAGCGTGACTATCTTTTAGCTGCGCCGATTATTGGCCGAGTTTTTAAAGGTGAAGTAAGCCTTAGTGAATATGCATCGTTTTTAACTCAAGCATATCACCATGTTAAGCACACAGTGCCACTACTAATGGCTGTGGGTGCAAAGCTTACCGATAAACAAGAGTGGCTGCGTGAAGCTGTTGCAGAATACATTGAAGAAGAGTTAGGCCATCAAGAATGGGTATTAAATGATATTGCTGCATGCGGTTTTGATAAAGAGTTGGTACGTAATTCTCGTCCACAGTTTTCGACCGAATTAATGGTGTCGTATGCCTATGATGCAATTAATCGCGGTAATCCTTTAGCTTTCTTTGGTATGGTTCATGTGCTTGAAGGTACTTCTATTGCATTAGCAGATAATGCTGCAGGACAAATCCGTGAGGTTGTTGGGCTACCTAAAAAGGCTTTTTCATACCTTACTTCGCACGGTGCACTTGATATTGAACACGTTAAGTTCTTCGAATCACTAATGAATAAAATAGACAACGAGGACGACCAACAAGCCATTATTCACGCCGCTAAATGTTTTTACAAACTATACGGCAATATTTTTCGTGACCTCGACTCAGAACCTTTCTTTACAGAGGCGGACATGGAGCAAAGCGCATGAGTAGCCCAGTTTGTGTGCTAACCGGCGCAACTGGGGGCATTGGCCGTGCTATTGCTCTTAGCCTTGTCAAAGAAGGGTGGCGTTTATTGCTGGTAGGCAGAAATGTTAAGCAACTTGCTGCACTTAAGTTGGAGTGTGGTAATGACGCAGAGTATTTTCAGGCTGATCTAAGTAACAGTGAATCCCGTGATGATCTTGCCAAGTTTGCTCAGCAAATTGGTGGTGCAACATTACTTATCAATAATGCAGGCGTCAATGTGATGCAGGGCTTTAGTGAAATCAGTGAGCAGCAAATAGATCACCTGTTAAATATCAACCTGCATGTGCCAATTAAATTATGCCAGCTATTTTTACCACAAATTACACGCAACAAAGGCACGATTGTGAATATAGGTTCATCGTTTGGTAGCATCGGATATCCATATCAAACCTTGTACTGCGCCAGCAAGTTTGGACTTAGAGGTATGACAGAAGCCCTTGCCAGAGAGCTCAGCCACAGCGATGTGAAAATATTGTATTTAGCACCTCGCGCGACTGATACCGCGATCAATTCGCCACAAGTGCGCGCGATGAACAAAGAGCTTGGTAACACGATGGATCCGCCTGAAAAAGTGGCAGATGCATTAATAGATTTAATTAAATCAAAAAAACGTCGCCGTTTTATCGGCTTCCCTGAAACATTATTTGCCCGTATTAACGGCGCATTTCCATCACTAGTTGATAACGCAATAGCAAAACAACTTCCTAAAATTAAAAGTTTTTTTGCGAACTAAATTGATTAAGGTGAATGATTATGACTAAACTAAATTTTAAAGCCCTAATGATGTTAGGTGTTATCATGGCCGCGCCTGCAAAAGCCGACTTTAATAGTGATTTAAGTTCGGTGCAAAAAAAGTGGGCAGTGGTTAATTACGAATTAGTTGATGATGCGCAATTAGATGCCTTTGAAAAACTAGCCAACGAAACGGCTGAATTTACAAAAGCGAATGACCAGCAGGCTGCAAGTCATATTTGGTACGGTATTGTGCTATCGAGTTATGCGGGAGCGAAAGGGGGCTTAGGTGCTCTTGGTCTTGCAAAAGATGCTAAAGCGCAATTTGAAAAAGCGCTAAGCTTAGATCCAAAAGCGCTCGACGGTTCAGCATACACCAGCCTTGCTACCTTGTACGGTAAAGTGCCGGGTTGGCCAATTGGTTTTGGTGATGATGATGAAGCGAAAAAGCTGTTTCAGCAAGCGCTTGAGCTAAATCCTCGTGGTATCGATAGTAACTATTTATATGCTTCATTCCTATATGACGAGCGTAAGTATAAATCAGCTAAAGAATTTTTATTGGTTGCTCAGCAAGCGCCAGCGCGCCCTGATAGACCAAAAGCAGATCTTTACCGCCAACAAGAAATTACTAAACTATTGGCTAAGGTAGAGAAAAAAATAAAGAGATAAACTATGCATTTATTGCTCGTTGAAGACGACCATTTAGTGGCTGAAGGCCTGTGTCGCTCTTTGCGTCAACAAGGATATAGTGTTGAACATAGTTCGACCGTTAAGTCAGCGATGCAATGGCTGGACAACGATGAAATTGAGCTGGTAGTCCTTGATTTAGGGCTACCTGACGGTGATGGCATCGACATTTTAAAGCATATAAAAAAACATCGTAAAAACATTCCTGTGGTGATTTTAACTGCTAGGGGTAGTATCGACGATAAAGTTATGGGTTTAGATTTAGGGGCTGATGATTATCTTGCAAAACCGTTTGATCCCGCTGAATTATTTGCACGTCTTCGGGTTGCAAGCAGGCGCCTGACACAAGCACAAACCAGCACCTTAAAAGTCGGTGATGTTGAAATGGATACCGCGGCTTTTACCGTGAGTTATCAAGGAGAGCCCGTTAATCTTCCGCGTAAAGAGTTCATGCTCCTTAAAGCTTTGTTAGAAAATCAGGGCCGCGTGCAATCAAAACAGCAGCTAGAAAGTAAACTCTATGAGTGGGGCGAAGAGGTGGGATCAAATACCATCGAAGTGCATATTCATCACTTACGTAAAAAATTTCCGAAAGAGTTCATAAAAACCTTACGCGGCATTGGTTATGTGGTAGGTAAACGCTAGTGTCAATTCGTAAGCGACTCACCTTACTTATCTTGTCTATGGTGATCTTAACCTGCTTTTTGGCTTTTACTAAAGGTTATCGAGAAAGTATGAATCAGGCTGAAGCACTGCTTGATAATGAGCTGATAACGCTTGCGCATGTGTTGATTGAACAGCCGTTAAATAAAGAAACTCCTGCCTATACGAGTAATTTACCGCAGTTATTATTTCAGGTTTGGGTGGATGACAGTTTGGTCTCAAGCTCAAAGTCATTACAAAATAACCCAATCAATCAAAGTCACTGGCAAACCGGGTTTAGTGTTGAGAATTTGGCAGGGCAACGAGTCAAAGTATACCGTTTAAGCGAAGGAGATAAGCGGGTGCTTATTGCTGAGCCATTGAGTAAACGTGTGGCACTAACAGAAACAGTGATTTTATCGGCTATGACGCCATTGTTATGGAGCGTACCAATCTTAGCACTGCTTATTAGTGTTTTTGTAAAACAAGGGCTTGCGCCACTCACTCGGTTATCTAATCAACTTAAACATAGACAAGCAAATGACTTTACTGCGATCCCTTGGCAGACCCCAGAACAAGAAATTAAACCCGTAATCAGCCGCTTAAATGATCTATTTAAGCGTGTTGAAAGTGCCTATTTACGAGAACGATTTTTTGCCTCAGATGCGGCCCATGAGCTGCGCACACCGCTTAGTAGCTTAAAAATAAATGTACATAATTTACTTGCCCAAGGTGTCGATAGTGTAGAACTTGATGCGATGGAAAAAGGGGTTGATAAACTGAGTAATATCGTTGAGCAGATGTTGATTTTAGGGCGAACATACCCAGAGCAGTGGCAGGCACAATTTAGCCCTGTATCGGTATTAGAGGTTAGCCAGCAAGTTGTAGCACAACTTTATGACCGTATCGATGAAAAAGAGCATACAATTAGCATAGATGGTGATGATTTTATTATTGCTGGTGATGAATTCACTTTGATCACTTTATTTGGCAATTTACTGAGTAACGCCATAAAATATACACCAGCTGTGGGAGAAATTTGTATTACTCTTAAAGCTGAAGGTAATCGTTTTATCTGGCAAATTGATGACTCCGGTCCAGGTATTGATGAAGCTCAAAAGCAGCGCATATTTAACCGTTTTTACCGCGTGGGTGGCGATAAACATCCATCCGGTGAGCAAGGAGCCGGGCTTGGTATGGCTATTGTTGAACACATAGTATCGATTTATAACGCTGATATTGCGCTTGCAGATAGTCACCTAGGTGGCTTGCGCGTAAGCGTCTCTTTTATGCAAGGAGAGATTAGTGAATAAATGGATTTTGGCATTCTCTATGCTGCTACTATGTATGTCGTCTTGGCTTGCTTATGCCAAAGAGTACAAACTGATCTTAAGAGATCATCTATTTTACCCCGCTGAAATTAAAGTACCTGCCAATAAAAAGCTGCGACTTTTAATCGAAAATCAAGATGACACTCCTGAAGAGTTCGATAGCTTTGACTTAAACCGCGAAAAAGTGCTCTACCCAGGCCGAACCAGTGTGATTTATATCGGCCCATTAAGCCCTGGGCGTTATGATTTTTTTGGTGAATTTTCGCCTAACACTGCTCGAGGGACTGTTGTGGCTACGGAGGTGGATGATGCTGATAACTAGTCTGCTGATGAGTATAAATCAGCTTCTGCCTGTGGTTATTTTAGCTGTGCTTTTGGGTTTGATTGTGCCTTTAAATCAGCGTCAGCTATGTATTTATGCCGTTATTGGTATTGTGATGAGCTTAGTGTTTGTACAAGGCGCTGCATGGGGGAGCCAGTTATTTGATCATAGAGGCTTAGAGTTCATGCAAATGTTGCTGTGTATTGTGATTTTTGCAGCTGCATTAATTAGTTGTCAGCAACGAAGTCAGGCCGCAGCTGTCGCATTGGTTGCTACCATGACGTTGTATTTAAGTCACTACATGATTTATTTAGTCAGTTTCTGGCACAGCAAAGATACTGCTGAGCCACTGATACTTGGTACCTTATTAGGGGTTGGTATTTGTATTAGCTTTGGTGTGTTACTGTTCTTTTTACTTGAAAGTGTTGTTAAACGCGCAGGCGTGCAGCCTTTAGTTGTGTTGCTTGCCTTAAATGCAACAGCAAAGTTATTGATACTTCTTGATTTAGCAAGTCAGGTTGACTTACTCGATGTGACTTCAAATTATTTAGATTGGCGTGGGTTTCTAGTTGAAAACTCAGAACTAGGGCGGGTATTAAAAGCCTTATTGGGTTACGAAGCCACACCAAGTAAAACAGCGCTTTGGGTGTATGTAGTTGCAGCGTTGGTATTTATCGCCTTAGCGCGTGTTTTAAAAATTAAAAAGACAGAGGAGCCAGTATGCGGTTCTTAATGATTAGCTTAAGCTGTTTGCTGTTAGCAACTATTAGTCAAGTCGCACATGCTGATGGCATGGTGGTCGATAAAGTATATCACCCTTATGTGATGCCTTTTGAGCGCGAAGTAGAGTGGCGTTTAGTGTCGAGACAAACTGATAGCGGCAATGTGTTAGCGCAGCGCGCAGGTTTTGGTGGGGCAATTAATGATACCATGAGTCTTGAAGGTTATTTGGTTGGCGAACGAGACGATAACGGCGATTTTGGGTTATCTTCATACGAGGTCGAGTTACGTTGGCAGCTTGTTGAACAGGGACGATTATGGGCTGACTGGGGGGCACTATTTGAGCTTGAAAAACAACATACAGTGGATGCTTACGAAGCAACGACTGGCTTTTTATGGGAAAAAGAGTTTGGCCGTACAAGCCTGACTATGAATGCATTTTTAGTGTATGAATGGGGCGCAGATATCGAGAATGAGTGGGAAAGCGAGTTTCGTTTGCAGTATCGTTATCGCTATCGATCAGCGTTTCAACCATCAATAGAAATTTACGCTGGTGAGGATTTTGTTGGGGTTGGTCCCGGCTTTATTGGTTTACATAGGTTTAGTCCAAAACGTCAGTTAAAATGGGAAGCTGGTTTTATCAGCGAACTGAGTCAATCCGGTAAAGATCATAGCTTTCGCTTAGCATTAGAATTTGAGTTTTAATGACGATAGTGTTTGACTTATCTTAGTAACTCTATATAGTGGGCACCAGCTAGAAAGAAAGCGTGTAATTAATAAATCTTTATTTCGTTGTTGTATAAGTAATACTTGTAGTACCGTCCTGAAGTTTTTAAGTACCATCTCATTTTTTGCTACACCCGCCCATTAGGGCATTTTTAATTTTTTATATCAGGAATAATACTATGTCTAACATCGTATCAGGTACAGTTAAGTGGTTTAACGAATCTAAAGGTTTTGGTTTCATCGAGCAAGAAAATGGCCCAGACGTGTTCGCACACTTCAGCGCTATTAAAAGCGACGGTTTCAAAACTTTAGCTGAAGGCCAACGTGTAGAGTTCACTCTTTCACAAGGTCAAAAAGGCCCACAAGCGGATAACATCACTCCGTTATAATTTTTACTTTTAGTAAAAATTAAGAAGAAGCAAGCTACGGCTTGCTTTTTTTGTGCTTAAAAATTGACTGAGCTAATGAAAATTTCTATATTTAATGCAGCTATTTAATTAGGG
>NZ_JAKEVN010000144.1:0-8329 GCF_022398505.1 Pseudoalteromonas sp. Isolate3
AGACTATATTTAATTATGAGTGGCATGAAAGATTCTGGTGTTATTGAAACAGTTCGCGATAGTGAAAAGCAAAAATTGCAACCACCGCGAAAATATAAAGTCATTTTAAATAATGACGATTACACGCCTATGGACTTTGTGATAGAAGTACTAATGACGTTTTTTAATATGGATAGCGATAGAGCAACAGATGTGATGCTTCAAGTTCATCATAATGGTAAAGCGATATGCGGTGTGTACAGCGCTGATGTAGCTCATACCAAAGTTGAACAAGTCAATCGTTACGCACGAGACAACGAGCATCCACTGCTTTGTAGTTGTGAGCAGGAATAAATACCAAGGTGGGTGATCAATTAGCCCGTCACAACGGTATATAAATATTATCTCAGTAAGGGGTTGCCAATGCTAAACAAAGACTTAGAACTAACCTTGAATGCGGCGTTTCGCGAAGCGAGAACACGTCGTCATGAATTTATGACCGTCGAGCATCTTTTACTTGCACTGCTCGATAACCCTTCTGCTGGAGAAGCGTTAAACGCCTGTGGCGTTGATATGAGCGCATTAAAAGTTGAGTTATCAGATTTTATTGATGAAACAACACCGGTGATTCCTGATCTTGAAGAAGACAGAGAAACACAACCGACGTTAGGTTTTCAGCGTGTATTACAACGCGCTGTATTTCACGTGCAATCATCAGGGAAAAGCGAAGTAACTGGTGTTAACGTGCTGGTTGCAATTTTTTCCGAGCAGGAAAGCCAAGCAGTTTATTTACTCAAAAAATCAGACATTAATCGTTTAGATATTGTTAACTTTATTTCACATGGTATTTCTAAAGCAGATGATGATATCGGTGGTGAAGACCATGATGATATTCATGATGAAGTACAAGAAGTACAAGGTGAAGAACCGACTAAGCTTGAAAACTTTACCACTAACCTGAATCAGCAAGCTATTGATGGCAATATTGATCCTTTAGTGGGTCGTGACAACGAAGTTGAACGTACGGTGCAAGTTTTATGTCGCCGTAAGAAAAATAATCCACTATTGGTTGGTGAAGCTGGGGTGGGTAAAACAGCGATTGCTGAAGGCCTTGCTTATCGTATTGTGAACAAGGAAGTACCTGAAGTGATTGCTGATGCAGTAGTTTACTCACTGGACATGGGTGCATTATTAGCGGGGACCAAATATCGTGGTGATTTTGAAAAACGCTTTAAATCACTATTAAAAGAGTTACAAGCTAAACCAGGTTCAATTTTATTCATTGATGAAATTCATACCATTATTGGTGCCGGTGCGGCATCGGGTGGCGTAATGGATGCATCAAACTTAATCAAGCCACTACTTTCAAGTGGTAAGCTACGCTGCATGGGGTCGACAACTTACAACGAGTTTAAGAACATCTTTGAAAAAGACCGTGCTTTAGTTCGTCGATTCCAAAAAATTGATGTGCTTGAACCAAGTGTTGCTGATACCACTAAAATTCTTAACGGCTTAAAAGAGCGTTATGAAGAACATCACGGTATTCGTTATACACAAAAAGCTTTAAAAGCCGCAGCAGAACTGAGTGCTAAATACATTAATGAACGTCACCTACCTGATAAGGCAATTGATGTCATCGATGAAGCAGGAGCTAATCAGCGTCTACAGCCTGTATCGAAGCGTAAGAAAACCATTGGTGTGGCTGATATTGAACTAATTGTGTCAAAAATGGCTCGTATTCCACAACAAAGCGTTTCTTCAAGTGATAAAGAAACACTGAAAAACCTTGACCGCAACCTGAAGATGCTGGTGTTTGGTCAAGATCAGTCAATCGATGCGCTCACTTCGGCAATACGTTTATCGCGTTCTGGTCTTGCAAACGAAGATAAACCGGTTGGTTCATTCTTGTTCGCTGGCCCAACAGGGGTTGGTAAAACAGAAGTTACTAAACAGCTTGCTAAGTGTATGGGGGTTGAGTTTATTCGCTTTGATATGTCTGAATATGTTGAAAGGCATGCGGTAAGTCGACTAATCGGCGCACCTCCAGGTTATGTTGGTTTTGAACAAGGTGGTTTACTTACTGAAGCTGTGATCAAAAACCCACATGCAGTTGTACTATTGGATGAGATAGAAAAAGCGCACTCAGATATTTATAATATTCTGTTGCAAGTAATGGATCATGGAACACTGACAGACAATAATGGCCGTAAAGCCGATTTCAGAAATGTGGTTGTAGTGATGACAACCAATGCAGGTGTTCAGGAAACAGTCCGTAAGTCGATTGGTTTCACTGAGCAAGATCACTCTCACGATGCAATGACTGAAATCAATAAAGTGTTTTCACCTGAATTTAGAAACCGTTTAGATAACATTATTTGGTTTAATCACCTTGAAAAAGAAGTTATTTTGCAAGTGGTTGATAAGTTTATTGTCGAATTGCAAGCACAACTTGATAAGAAATCAGTTAATCTTGAGCTAACTTCAAAAGCAAGAGAGTGGTTGGCTGACAAAGGCTATGATAAAGCTATGGGCGCGCGTCCAATGGCTCGTGTTATTCAAGATGAGCTTAAAAAGCCTCTAGCAAATGCAATTTTGTTTGGTGAGTTAGCTGATGGTGGTTCGGTTAAGGTAGCGGTCAAAGATAAAAAAATTCATTTTGATTTTGAGACCAACCTAGAAACTGCTTAGCCTAATAAGTTAAGTACAAACAAAAAGCCCAGCTAATGCTGGGCTTTTTGTTTATTAAATGGAATTAAAACTAAGTTAGTTTTAACACCATTTAACAAACGCTTTTAGCTCTTTGTAATAAACACACCTGCTCATTCAAAGCAGCAAAAAGCTAAATCTCTCGTTAACGCACTAACTTAGCGAGCACGGAATACGATGCGACCTTTCGATAAATCGTAAGGAGTCATTTCTACGGTTACTTTGTCGCCAGTTAAGATGCGGATGTAGTTTTTTCGCATTTTACCAGAGATATGAGCCACAACAACGTGACCATTTTCTAGCTCAACTCGGAACATTGTATTTGGTAAAGTATCAAGGACCGTACCTTGCATTTCGATTACGTCTTCTTTCGCCATGTTTAGCGTAACACCTCTTTAATAGTTAAACGCTGCAGATTTTGCCGAAAATACTGCAATAAGTAAAGCTACAGGGCTCATTTTTGTAAATTAAATCGCCAACCACTGATCGCCAATGTGCTTTTGTGCAGGCAAAAATTGGGTTTTATATTTCATTTTATTGCATTCGTCGATTTGGTAACCCAAATAGACGAATTGTTTTGCTTGTTGTTTTGCAAATTTAATTTGCTCCATGATCATGATGCTACCAATACTGTACTGCTCATAATCAGGATCAAAAAATGTATAAATCGCAGAGACTGAGTTGCTCATACAGTCGGTTACAGCAACGGCAACTAACTTATCATCATCCCGTAACTCTATAAAAATTACAGGTAGCCATTGGCAAAACAAAAAGCTTTCGTACTGATTTTGATCAGGTGGAAACATAGAACCATCTTGGTGTCTTTGCGTGATATACTTGCAATATAACGGGTAGTACTCAGCCCGTTCGTAATCACTGTAGCTTACAGTAAATATATTTTTTGCTTTGTTTAGTTTACGTTTTTGAGATTTAGATGGAGTAAATTGCTGGGCTAATACGCGTACTGAGTTGCAAGCCTTACAAACAGGGCAATGAGGACGGTATATTTGGTCACCACTGCGCCTAAATCCCAATGCTAATAATTGCTCAAATTTATCAGGGCAATAACAACTTGGGTCAAGAATAACAAGTAGTTGCTCCTGACGGTCTGGTAAATAGCTGCAATCAAATTGCTGGCTTAAACCAAGCCTAGCGGGTAAGTGCTCAGTCATAAATATTAATCAACTCTTGTGGTTGCCACATATGTCTTTTAGGCACAAAACTGTGCGCTAATTTAAGTCTAGTTAAAAATTCCCTGCGTGGGATAACTTTTGCACCTAAAGTGATTAAATAAGGGTTTTCTAATTGGCAATCAATAAAATGAGCTTGGTGTTTCTTAAGCCAATTAACTAATGCCCACATTGCCAGTTTCGAACCATTACTGACTTCATGAAACATTGATTCGCCACAAAATATACCGTTTTGCATGATGCCATACAGGCCAGCAACTAATTTATCTTCATGCCATATTTCAAGGCTATGAGCGATACCTTGATGGTGTGCTTCGATATAGGCATGCATCATTTGCTCAGTGATCCAAGTTCCTTCTGCATCGATACGCTGTTCACGACAAGCATTGATAACGTGCGCAAATGCGTGATTAACAGTGACACGCACAGGAAAACGCTTTAAATACTTTTTTAAACTGCGGCTAACATGAAATTCATCGAGCTCAAGAATACCGCGCATACTAGGCGACCACCACATAATGGGTTCATAATCACTAAACCAAGGGAAAACACCTGTATTGTAGGCTCTTTGGATACGCTCAACTGATAGGTCACCCCCAATCGCCAACAGGCCATCAGGCTCATCAAGGGCTAATTCTGGATCTGGAAAATCAACTGTCTCGGGCGAGAGTTGGTAAAGTTGCTTGATCATATCAGCGTTATCGTTGTTATTTGTTCTAATTTTAACAAAATTTTAGTTATAAAAAAGGGGCTGTTTTTGCAACAGCCCCAGTAATTAGTGTTTTAGATCAACTAATTTATAGGTTATCTAAGAAACGTTCAGCATCAAGCGCAGCCATACAGCCAGTACCTGCTGATGTGATTGCTTGACGGTAAATGTGATCTGACACGTCACCTGCAGCAAATACACCTGGTACGCTTGTTTGCGTTGCGTTGCCGTTTAAGCCCGACTGAACTACTAAATAGCCGTCTTTCATTTCTAGCTGACCTTCAAACATGTCAGTATTTGGCTTATGGCCAATTGCAATGAATACACCCGCAAGATCTAGATTTTCTGTTTCTTCAGAATCAGTTGCTTTAATACGAATGCCAGTTACGCCCATTTCATCACCAAGCACTTCATCTAAAGTGCGGTTGTAATGTAAAACAACGTTACCGTTTTCTGCTTTTTCTTTTAAACGATCAGCTAAGATCTTTTCACTGCGGAAGCTATCACGACGGTGAATAACGTGAACCTCATCAGCAATGTTTGATAAATAAAGCGCTTCTTCAACAGCTGTGTTACCACCACCTACAACCGCTACTTTTTGACCGCGGTAGAAGAAACCATCACAGGTTGCACAAGCAGAAACACCACGACCTTGGAAGTTAGTTTCTGATTCTAAACCTAAGTATTTAGCAGATGCGCCTGTCGCGATAATTAATGCATCACAAGTATATGTGCCAGAGTCACCAGTTAAAGTGAAAGGGCGTTTTGATACATCAACTTTGTTGATATGATCAAAGACAATCTCAGTTTCGAAACGTTCAGCATGCTCTTTCATACGATCCATTAATGCAGGACCCGTTAAGCCGTGTGCATCGCCTGGCCAGTTTTCAACTTCAGTCGTCGTAGTCAACTGACCACCTTGTTGAATACCAGTGATAAGGACAGGGTTTAGGTTAGCTCGTGCTGCGTATACCGCTGCTGTGTAGCCTGCAGGGCCAGAACCTAAGATTAATAGTTTACAGTGTTTTGCGTCACTCATGTTTTTTCCTAAAAACGTTTCAATACGATGTCTATGCGCCCGATTCTAAGAAAAACAAGGCGGATGTAAACAAAAGCCCTGATTATTTTTTTAGTCAAATCGCTAAGCTGTCAAATAATCCTTACTTATTATAATTTAAATAGCTCTTTTTGCTCACAAAGTGGTCTAATTGCCAATTGTTATGCCTTCAAAGTACGGTAATTCATGACCAAGCAATAATTTTTTGATATGTTTTAGCTAATTTTGATATTAGCTCGTGCTATGAGCTAACTAAACGAACAGGCAATTATGGTATTTTGGCAGGAAAAGCCCGCTTTTGGGCTGACTACACAAGACGTACAAGTCTTAACCAATGCAAAAGAGTATCGCACTGAACTATTGCGTTTAATTGGTTCAGCAAAAAACAGGATTTATATTACCGCATTGTATCTTCAAGACGATGAAGCGGGGCGCGAAATATTAACTGCGTTACATCAGGCATCACTTACTAATCCTAATTTAGAAGTAAAAGTGTTGGTTGATTTCCATCGTGCCCAACGTGGTTTGATTGGAGCAGCTAAATCTGATGGCAATGCCAGTATGTATTGTGATTTTCAAGAGCAGTATCAGTCAAATGTGGAAGTATATGGTGTACCTGTAAAGGCAAAAGAGCTTTTCGGGGTTCTGCATTTAAAAGGCTTTGTAATTGACGATACATTATTATACAGCGGTGCAAGCTTAAATAATGTGTACCTTCAGCAAGATGAGCGTTATCGTTTAGATCGCTATTTTTTAGTTCATCAAGCTGGATTATGCAATTCGGTCATCGAATTTATTGAAACTCATCTTTTAAGTTCTGTTGCGGTACCACGCATTGATATGCGCCCACTCGTAAAATTTAACGATATTAAAGTCGCGCAGAAGCAATTGATGCGCGACCTTAAATCGGCAAGTTACGCAAGCGCCGCAGAAGCAAGTGCTGGTGAGCTTGGTGTCCGATTGTTCTTAGGTTTAGGGCGCCGTAGCAATAAGCTGAATCGTTTAATCAAATCGTTATTTGATACCACAGAACAAGAGCTTGTTCTCTATACCCCTTACTTTAACTTTCCTGCACCTTTAATGCGGTCATTACGACGTTTATTAAAACAAGGCAAGCAAGTGACTATTGTCGTAGGTGATAAAACCGCGAATGATTTTTATCTGCCACCAAGTGAGCCGTTTAGTAAAATTGGTGCATTACCATATTTATACGAAACGATTTTATATAAGTTTTTAAAGTCTCAGAAACGACATATCAGTAACGGCAATTTGAATGTCTATCTTTGGAAGCATGAAAGTAACTCTTTCCACTTAAAAGGAATTTGTTCTGATAAACGTTTACACTTGCTTAGTGGGCATAATTTAAACCCACGTGCATGGGGCTTAGATATTGAAAATGGTATTTTAATCGACGACCCTAAACAGCATATCCTTAAGCAAATAGAGAATGAAAAACAAGCTATTTTGAAACATTGCCGCCGCTTAACAGGTCCGCAAGATTTAGAAACGATGGATGATTACCCAGCACCGGTTAAAAAACTCTTAGGTCAGGCAAAACGTGTAAAAGTTGATTTTATTATCAAGCGTTTTATTTAGGGCGTGTTGACCTTTGTAGATTAAAATTTGTTCTCTCTAGGGGCGATTTAATCGCCTTTAGGAAGACCCCTGACGGCAGATCGCGTTTGACATTGATACTGCGTTATCGCCTATTTTTGTGGAACGATCACACTATATGGGTTCTGTCTTGCCTAAATATAAAAAAAGCAGCGAAATGCTGCTTTTTTTATATTTAGTTATTAGCTTACTTTTGTTGGGCATCTAAAGATTTACCGTTAACCTCTTTTGAGTCATCGCTCATCAAGTATAGGTAAGTTGGCATTAAATCTTCAGGTGTTGCTAATTTATCTCTATCTTCACCAGGGTAAGCAGAAGCACGCATTGATGTACGGGTAGCACCTGGATTAATACAGTTAACACGAATATTGGTTTTACCTACTTCACAAGCCCAAGTTTGCATCATACCTTCAACAGCAAATTTTGATATAGCATAAGCACCCCAATGTTCACGGCCTTGGCGGCCTACACCTGACGAAGTAAAAATAACAGATGCACTTGGTGATTTGCGAAGCAGTGGGAACATAAATTTAGTGATCATAGCTTGCGCAGTTACGTTAACCTTCATAATATTTTCGAAGGTTGAAACGCAGAAGTGCTCAAGCGGACCTAATGATCCTAAAATACCTGCGTTATTTAATAAGCCATCTAACTTACCGAACTGCATTTCAATGGTTGCTGCTAAGTCTCGGTAGTTTTGTTTAGTCGCACCTTTTAAATCCATCGGTACGATAGCAGGTTGTGGATATCCTGCATTTACGATCTCATCATATACACATTCTAGTTTATTTGTTGTTTTCCCGAGTAAAATAACAGTGGCACCATGCTTAGCATAAGTTAGTGCGGCAACACGGCCAATGCCATCACCGGCACCTGTTATTAAAATTACTTTGTCTTTTAGCGCATTGTCTGCGGCTTTGTAAGTATGCATAAACGTACCATTGATTAGATTTTTCGCCATTTTACCATAGCAAAAAGCCAAGTTATCGAATTTATTGCAAATTAAGGTGGCGAAAATCGAAACTTTACGTTAACTTTAACTGGTCTAATGTCTTATTAATATTCCAATTACAT
>NZ_JAKEVN010000145.1:0-8260 GCF_022398505.1 Pseudoalteromonas sp. Isolate3
ACTATCGGTATAATAAAAATAATTATGAAAGGTAATCTTATATTTTGAATTGGCAATCATTAGTTGATAATCGACAACGCTTTTTCTGGGTTTTGCAAATTGCAGGCTGGATAGGGTATGCGTTAGTTAATTATATCGGCTCAAAAGTCTTTGAAATGCGTGATATTTACGTATTTGTTATTGTGTTAAACGCCTATGCAGGCTGTTTAATGACAGTACCATTGCGTTATATGTACCGTAAAGTGTGGAATGCTTCACCTTGGGTATTGATGCTCGTGGTTTTTGGTGCTTCATATGTTACTGGGACACTTTGGGCTGTAGTACAAAAATTCAATTTATGGGAAATCTACCGTCACGGTTACCGCCCAAATGAGTGGTTTTATTACTTTCAGCAAGGTTTAGATTCGGTTTATATCATTCTTTGTTGGAGTGGTTTGTATTTTGGGATTAAGTATTATCAGCTATTGCAAAGTGAGCGTCAAAAAGCTTTAAAAGCAACCACTATGGCTCATGAAGCACAGCTTAAAATGCTGCGTTATCAACTTAACCCACATTTTTTATTTAATACCTTAAATGCAATCTCCACGTTGATTTTGGTAAAAGAGAATAAAGATGCGAATTTAATGGTGTCTAAATTGAGTGATTTCTTGCGTTATACACTTAATACCGACCCCATTAAAAAGGTGCCGTTAGAACAAGAAATTCATGCATTGATGCTGTACCTTGAAATCGAAAAAGTTCGCTTCGATGAGCGCTTGCAAGTAAATGTTGATGTAAGCGAGCAAGCAAAAGAAGCCTTGGTACCAAGCTTAATCCTTCAGCCTATAATCGAAAACTCGATTAAGTATGCGATAGCGCAATTAAATGAAGGCGGTGTGATTGATATTAAAGCACAAGTTTTTGCAAATGAACTATTATTGGAAGTAGGCGATAATGGTCCTGGCACTGAGCTAAAAAATGGTCAACTAGTTAATTCACATGGCGTTGGCATAGCAAATACACAGGACCGCTTAAAAACACTTTATGAGAACAACTACTCGTTTGTTCTCTCTGACAATACGCCAAGTGGGTTAAAAGTTAATCTGCGCGTTCCGTTTGAAAAGGCTGTTAAGAAATGAGCAAAATTAGAACTTTGATCGTTGATGATGAACCGTTAGCAAGAAAAGGCCTAGCTGTTCGACTTTCTGAGTTTGACGATTTAGAAGTCATTCGTTTATGTAGCAATGGTCAGGAAGCAATTGAAGAATGCTTATCAGGCAACATTCAATTGGTTTTCTTAGATATTCAAATGCCAAATATGAACGGTTTTGAAGTTGCAAGAGCACTTAGCGAGAGCGTAAATCCATTACCAGCTATTGTGTTTGTAACAGCTTTTGACCAGTTTGCAGTAAAAGCATTCGAGATTCATGCGTTGGATTATATTCTTAAACCAGTCGATGACAACAGACTAAAACAGGCGGTAGAAAAAGTGCATACCTATTTAAAAACGCAACAAGATAACGCCCATAAGAAAAAACTAGCGAGCTTTGTTGCAGGTATTACAGGCAATAATTGCGAAGAAATTCTAAAGAAGTTAGCAACGGGCGATAGCCTTGCTGATCGTCGTTATCCAGAATCATTAGCTGTAAAAGAGCAGGGCGAAATTGTCCGTGTGCCAGTAATTACAATTCAATGGGTTGATGCAGCAGGCGATTATATGTGCTTACATTGCCAAGATGGACAAACTCACATACTGCGCAAAACAATGAAAGAGCTAGAACAAGAGCTTGATCCGCAATTATTTGTCCGTGTTCATCGCAGTGCAATAGTGAATACAAAGCAAATTAGCAAGCTTGTTACTCAAGTAAGTGGAGAATACCTTTTAGTGTTAGATAACGGTCAAGAATTAAAAGTAAGCCGCAGCTACCGCGATAAAGTTAAAGCAGCACTTGCTAGTTAACTAATTAAATACAAACAAAAAAGGCGCAATCTATTGCGCCTTTTTTAATGAACATTAAAAAGTTTAAACTGTTACAATCTTCATTGTGTTGGTAGCACCAATTGTTTCCATCGCATCACCGTGAGTTAAAATCACAGTATCACCTGCTACAAGAGCACCTTGCTCAACAAGCGTATTTAGTGCGTCACGAACCATACTGTCATCTTCACATTTTGTTGAATCGAAGAATACAGGGTAAACACCACGGTAAAGCGCTGTCTGACCAAGTGTGTTAGCATGACGTGATAGTGAATAAATTGGTAAACCAGAGCTGATACGCGACATTAATTTAGCTGTGCTACCTGATTCAGTTAGTGTCACAATCGCTTTTACAGAATCTAGGTGGTTAGCTGCATACATAGCAGATAACGCAATTGATTCAGCATTTGATGAAAAACGGCTGTCTAAACGGTGCTTAGAAACGTGAGTTTCTTTTTGTGATTCTGCGCCTAAACAAACACGAGCCATTGTAGCTACTGTTTCTTCAGGGTAGTCACCAGCCGCTGTTTCTGCAGATAACATAACTGCATCAGTGCCATCTAAAACTGCGTTTGCAACATCCATAACCTCAGCACGTGTTGGCATTGGGTTATCGATCATTGATTCCATCATTTGAGTTGCAGTAACCACAGTACGGTTTAGTGAACGCGCACGGCTAATAATTAGCTTTTGTTTACCAACAAGGGCTGCATCACCAATTTCTACACCTAAATCACCACGAGCAACCATAACTGCGTCTGAAGCAAGTACGATATCGTCGATTGCTTCAACGGTTTCAACCGCTTCTGCACGCTCGATTTTTGCAAGTAGTTGTGCGTTTGAACCTGCAGCTTCTGCCAAAGATCGAACATAACGCATATCATCGCCACTACGCGGAAATGAAACAGCAATATAATCAACACCAATTTCAGTCGCTGTGATTAAATCTTCTTTGTCTTTCTCGGTAAAAGCTGGGGCTGTTAAACCACCACCTAGACGGTTGATACCTTTATTGTTTGAAAGTACGCCACCTACAGTAACAGTCGTGTGAACTAGGTCACCATCAACGCTATCAACAGTTAATTGAATTAAACCGTCGTTTAATAACAATAAATCGCCTGTTTTAACATCGTTAGGTAACTCTTTATAGTCGATACCTACTGCATTAACGTCGCCTTGGCCCTTTTCCATTTTTGCATCAAGGGTAAATTTTGCGCCAACTTCTAGGTTTACTTTGCCGTCTTTAAACGTAGATACACGAATCTTAGGGCCTTGTAAGTCAGCAAGGATAGCAACGTGTTTGCCTAAACGCTTAGCAATGCTGCGTACCGCTTCTGCGCGGTCTTTATGATCTTGTGCAACGCCATGTGAGAAGTTCAAACGAACCACATTTGCACCTGCACGAATAATTTTTTCTAGGTTGTTATCGCGATCAGTTGCCGGTCCAAGGGTCGCAACAATTTTTGTGCGTCTTAGCATCAAATTCTCCTGTGCGCTCAAATATATTAAGCGAATTGATGGTTATCTATTAAAATGTCGTGCTATAAACCTTAATTATAGGCTTATACATAAGCACAATGTAGAACTCATAAGTAAAAAATGATTGTTTTTACTTATGAGAATCTGGCTCTTTGTATGAATTTTAAAGTTTACAAAGTATGAATGACGTTATTATGACACCGGTGTCAGATAGCGTCAATACACATACCTTTTTAAAGGGTATTATAAAAATCTGGTCCGATGCCTTAGTAATTTTGATATACTGAGCGAAACGTCGCTTCATGATTTCTTAGATTTCTCTCAAGTTGGCTCTCAAGCTCGCATTTTTGGGCTGCTTGGGTATAATGCGCGCGTAATTATTTTGATTAACTAACCAATAGTTGTTACCGAGGAGGACACTAAATGCAAGTTGCATTAGTAGGGTTAGGCGTTATGGGTAAAAATCTTGCCCTCAACCTGATTGAAAAAGGGCTGACTTTAGTAGCTTATGATAAAAACCCAGATGCGGGTGCCGAGTTACTAAGCTGTGCAAAAACACTCGGTTTAGCAGACCGTTTACACATTGTGTCAGATTTAAATGATATGGTAAGACGCTTAGAGCCACCTCGTTCAATTCTACTTTTAGTTCCTGCTGGTGAATTGGTTGATAAAGTATGTACAGAGCTTGCAGAGGCAGGTGTTGACTGTGATGACATTATCGTAGATTGCGGCAACAGTAACTATAAAGATGGTATTAGCCGTAAGCTTAAATATCAAAACAAATTTGAATTTGCCACTATGGGGATTTCTGGTGGTGCTGAGGGCGCACGTCATGGTCCAGCTATGATGGCAAGTGGTTCAGAAGGCGGCTGGGAGCGTGTTGAGCCGTGGTTTGAAAAAGTAGCTGCAAGCTACAAAGGTGAGTCATGCTTTGCACGAGTAGGCCAATCTGCAAGTGGCCACTTTGTGAAAATGGTACATAACGGTATCGAATATGCGTTAATGCAATTAATCGCTGAAATGTATCAACTACTTCGCTTAGGTACTAATCGTTCACCAAAAGAAGTTGCTGATATTTTCAATGAATGGTCAGAGGGAACTTTAAATAGCTACTTGCTGTCAATCTCTAGCCATATCTTAAGCCTTGAAACAACTGAAGGTGAACCTCTAGTTGATTTAATCGACAATAAGGTTGGCGCTAAAGGCACAGGCCTATGGACTGCACAAAATGCTTTAGAACTGGGTATTGCAGTACCATCATTAGTCGCAGCTGTGCAAGCTCGTCACTTAACAAATACTTGTGATACACATGCAGCTAAAGAAATGACTTACGCTGCTAAATCAACTGACTCAGTTGACTTAGATTTGGATGAGTTAAAAGATGCATTCACACTGGCAAGTTTACTTGCTTATCGTCAAGGCTTAGCACTTATCAAAGGTGCATCACGTGCTCATCAATGGAAAGTTGATCTTTCGAAAACGCTACAAACATGGCGTGCAGGTTGTATCATCCGTGCTGATTACTTAGATAATGTAGCTGATGGTGTAGAGTTTATCGATTCTATGCAGCGTGAATCAGCAGCATTACGAAAAGTAACAGGTGCTGCAGTTGCTTCGGGTCTTGCTTTCCCTGTGTTAACAGCAACGCAAACTTACATCGCGACGTTAACTACACCAAGTAATGGTCATCTTGTACAAGCACAACGTGACTATTTTGGCGAACATGGTATTAAAACGCATAGTGGTGAGATATGCCATTTAACAGACTTAGTTGAGATTGACGAAAAAGTTCGTTAATTATCAAAAAGCGTAAAAAAGGCACCAATTGGTGCCTTTTTTGTATTTGATGATTTTATTTTAACGGCTTAACTCACCACGTAAGTTGTCTTGCATCAAGTGACGAATAGTTTCAACCTCGAGCTTTTGGCTGAATAAGTAATGTAATTTAGTCAAACAGGCTTCTAATGTCATATCGTAGCCACTGATGACACCACAATTTAATAATGCATTACCTGTTGCATAACCACCCATATTTACTTGGCCTTTTAAACACTGTGTTAAATTAACTATTACCATACCGCGTTTACTTGCGTCATTAAGTATATCTAAAAACGCTGGATCTTGTGGGGCATTGCCCACACCAAAACTTAATAAAACAAGTGCTTTAATGTCGTCATTAACTAAACTTTTTACGACTTTTGGACTGATCCCGGGATATAGATAAAGCACACCAATTGGCTGAGGTGTGATATTTGATACCTGTAGTTCATTATCTACGTATGGGCTAAGTTGACCTTTGATCAGTTGAATATTGATTCCTGAAAGTGCTAGTGGTTCAAGATTAGGTGAAGCAAATGCATCAAAGCCATCGGCATGCGCTTTTGTAGCACGGTTACCACGAAACAATTGGTTATTGAAAAATAGGCTTACTTCTGCAATAGGGTAATTAGCTGCTAAGTACATCGCATTTAGTAAGTTCACTTGGCCATCAGAACGCAGTTGAGAGAGCGGTATTTGCGAGCCAGTCACAATTACAGGTTTCGTTAAGTTTTCGAACATAAAAGACAGGGCCGAAGCTGTGTATGCCATGGTATCGGTACCATGTAGCACTACAAAACCATCATAGTCTTGGTATTTACTTTTGATATCGTCAGCGATTAATTGCCAGTGGGCAGGGGACATATCAGAAGAATCAATAAGCGGGCAATATTCGTGAATATCAAACAAAGGCATTTCATCACGATTAAACTCTGCATTATTGACCACTGTTTCTGTTAAAAAACCTTCTGCCGGAACATAGCCTCGGCTCGATTTTTTCATACCAATAGTACCACCTGTATAGGCGATATATATACGTTTACGTTTCATAAAAAAAGCCCAGTTAAACAACTGGGCTTAGTATACCTAAAATTGCTTTGCTAAGTAACTTATTGAATTACGTTACATACTAAACAACGAGCGTAAACGCCTTGAGGATCGTTATAATCTTTTAGGTTATCAATTTCACTACTTAACTGATTTATTAGGCTTTGTAAGTTAGCTTGCGTAGCCAATACTGATGTAGATGAATCAGATTTAGCAAAGAAACTCTGAATAGCCGCTGTGCCTAAGATATCTTGTAGCATCTGCTCTTGAGGTGTTAATGACTGTTTGATGGTTTTAACATCATAATGCTTAAGCTTTGCAAGCTCGGCTGCTGCTTTAATTGCATCTTGTTTATCACCTAACTTATCAACTAAACCAAGGTCTTTTGCTTGAGTTGCAATCCATACACGGCCTTGGGCAATTTTATCAACTTGTTCAGGGGTCATGTTACGTGCTTCAGCCACCACATTTAAAAAGCGTTTGTATGCATTTTCAACGCTCATTTGAATGATATCTGACATTTTCTCATCAAGAGGGCGAGCTATAGAAAAACCAGCAAGGTCTGTTGTTGCAACGCCGTCTGAATAAATACCCAATTCAGCCATGGTGTTTTCAAAAGTCATGAAAGTACCGAATACACCGATTGAACCTGTGATTGTGCTAGGAGCAGCCCAAATTTCATTGGCTGCTGATGCAATCCAGTACCCACCTGATGCTGCCACTGAGCTCATTGATGCAATTACTGGTTTACCTGCTGCTTTTAGAGCTAATACTTCAGCGCGGATCACTTCAGAGGCGAACATGCTACCACCACCTGAGTCAATACGAAGTACAACAGCTTTTACTTTGTCATCTAGGCGTGCTTTACGAAGTAGGGCAGCTGTCGAATCACCGCCAATTTCACCGGCTTTGCGCTCGCCATCTACAATCGTTCCTTTAGCAACAACAACGGCAACTTTTTCAGTGATTGGGTTATCGAACTCAACGGGTGGTTTTACAAGTGATAAATACTCACGAAAGCTAACCTGTTTAAAAGTTTTACCCGTTTCTTCTGCACCCACTAACTCAATAAGTTGCTGGCGAATTTGTTGTGATGTTTTTAAAGAATCAACCCATTGATTATTTAACGCATACTGACCTGAGTTACCGTCAACTGCTTGCATTTTTGTTAGATATACTTCCATATCCTCATCAAAATTGCTTTCATCGAATGGACGACTCGCTGCAACATCAGTTTTATACTCGTTCCAAAGAGCTGTTAACCAGACACGGTTAGCTTCTTTTGCTGCATCTGACATGTCATTACGAATAAACGGTTCTACAGCTGATTTATAAGTACCAACACGGAAAATATGTTGAGTTACTTTTAATTTCTCAAGGGCATCTTTGAAGTAAAGCGGGAACATGCCGTAACCTTCAATGCTAACACCGCCATATGGGTGCATTGATACTTCATTAGCATGGGCAGCAATATAATATTGTGCTTGTGTGTAGTAGTAACCTGTAGCAATAACTTGTTTTCCAGCAGCTTTAAATGCATCAATTGCTTTGGTTATCTGTTTTAGCTTATTGATGTGCGCGCTAGGCATTTTTTGTAGGTCAAGTAGCATTACAGTGATGCGATCATCTTTGGTCGCTTCGTTGATCACTTCAACAACATCATCAAGAAGGATCTCTGATGGTGCTTCTTTGCCCATTGTTGCATCGTTGATAGCTGCTTCTACAGGATCAACATAGGTTTTTTCTTCAACAATTGGGCCGTTTAAGTTTAGGCGTAGCACGGTTCCATCTGCTACCTTTACTTGGTCTTCTTCACTAGTGATGGCAACAAAGAAGAGAATTACTAGTAATAAAAATAATATGTTTAGGACCAAACGGCGGGAAAAATTAATCCCGGTCCAAATGCCTTTAAATATCTTTGCTAGCAAAATAAATCCTTAATTCAGTACAGCTTAGTAG
>NZ_JAKEVN010000146.1:0-8146 GCF_022398505.1 Pseudoalteromonas sp. Isolate3
GTTAAAAAACTGTTGACCAAAAGTTGTCCCTGATATTAGTATTTAATTCCCTTATAGGGTACTAGTACCTCTTTAAGGGTTAAAATAAATTAATAAAGTCATAACATGGATATGACCAGGGAGAATCAAATGTTAAATAATCAAGTTTCAAAAGCAGTTCGCTTAGCGATTGCTTTTGGTGCAGCGTCAACTGCTGCATTTTCAGCAACGAGCTATGCTGCTGATGATAAAGGTGTAGAAGAAGTTGAACGTATCGCCGTAACAGGTTCACGTATTAAACGAACTGACTTAGAAGGCTCAATTCCTGTAACAGTTATTGACCGTGCTTCAATCGACTTTTCAGGTCAAACTTCAGTTTCTGATTTGATCCGTAATACAAGCTTTAACTCAGCAGGTTCATTCCGACCTCAATCTGGTAGTTCAGCTCAAGGTGTTTCGCAAGTTAACTTACGTGGTTTAGGCGCATCTCGCTCTTTAATCCTTGTAGATGGTCGTCGTCTTCCTAAATCACCATCAACTGGTAATTCTCAAGACTTAAACTCAATCCCTATGGCTGCTGTAGAGCGTATCGAGATTTTATCTGATGGTGCTTCAGCTGTTTATGGTTCTGATGCGATTGCGGGTGTAATCAACATTATTACTCGAAAAAACTTTAATGGTGTTGAGGTACGTCTAGGTGCGGGCGATGTAAGTCTTCCTGAAGAAGGTGGTGACCGTGAGGAAGGCTCTGTAGTTTTCGGCTCATCAAGCGATAATGCATCAGTGATTGGTGGTATTTCTTGGAATAGCCGCGATATTATTTATGAACACGATTACCCTTGGGTTCAACCTGGTGCATCTAGCTTTGGTGTGAACGCTTTAAAAGAAGCTGGTTACAGATCTATCATTTCTCAAGAAGAATGTGACAGCTTAGAAAACTTCATGTATGGCTCTACGGGTGCCTGTGGTTATAACTTCAACGCAACCAATGCTAATGAAGCATCAACAGGTAACCAATCTGCTTTCCTAAAAGCAGAATATGAGATAAATGACGATTGGAAAATCTTCTCGCATACTCTTGTTTCTAAAACAAAATCATTTGGTCGATATGCTCCTTCTTTGAATGATGCAGGTGATGCAGCTTTCTTATCAGATGATAGCCCTAACAACCCTATTAACCCAAATAGCCCTTTTTACGATGCAGAATTTGCAAGCTATATGGCTGATAAACGAGCTGGTGAAATTGCCAATGGCGATGATCCAAGTTTAGTTCAAATCCGTCACCGCTTTGCTGCATTGGGTAACCGTGATAACAACGTAGATAACTGGTCTACAGATTTCTTATTCGGTGCTGAAGGTTCAATTGGTGATGTTTTTGTTGATTTTGGTGCACGTAAGACTAAAACTAAAACATACGAAATCGGTCGCAACTACTTAATGGGTAGTAATGCCCGTGCTGCAATGGATAGTGGCGCTTATATGTTAAATGACCCATTTGGTGCTCGTTTTACAACGGATACTGAGAAGAGCGATTATCAAGAGCTTTTAAGCGGTCTTAAAGTAACTACTTCTCGTATTGGTGAATTCAATCAAGAAGAGCTATTCGCGTCAGCATCATTCGATGTCATTGAAATTGGCGGTGGTATGATTCAAGCGGTAGTCGGTGCAGAATACCGTAAAGAAGAGTATCAAGATACTTATGATTCACTTTCAGAAGCTGGTCAAGTCGGTGGTTCATCAGGTAACAGTGCGGGTGGCTCTCGTGACGTTAAAGGTGCTTACTTCGAAGCATTGTTCCCGTTAATGGATGATCTTGAGATGACTCTTGCTGGCCGTTATGATGAATATTCAGATTACGGTAGTGATTTCTCGCCAAAAATCTCGTTTAAATACGATGTAATGGAAGGTTTAGTTCTTCGTGCTTCTTATGGGGAAGGCTTCCGTGCTCCAACACTTGATATCACGACAGCTAAGCCAGCACCTGACAACCCAAATGTTAGCGATGACCCTTCTTGTCTAAACTTTGGTCTTGAAGCTGGTTGTGACGTTCAAGTTAACGCAGTTACGCTTGCTAACCCAGAAATTGGTTCTGAAACATCTAAACAAACGTCAATAGGTTTAGCTTATCAACCAACAGATTGGTTAAACTTCTCTGCAGATTATTATGATATTGAAATATCAAATATGATCCGTTTCTTTGGCGCAACAACTATTCTTAACCGTGAACAAACAGGTGACCCAATTCCTGCAGGTTTAGGTGTAGAGCGCTTAAGCAATGGTGGTATCGACTTAATCACTCAAGGTTATGCTAACGAAGGTAGCTGGTCTATAAATGGTTTAGACTTGAACTTGAATACAACGTTTGATTTTGGTGATGCGGGTACATTCAAGCAAACTCTACAATGGAGTCACCAGTTTGAAAGCGTTGTAGATGGCGGCCGTAATACACTTAAAGATCCAGGTGAGCCTCAAGACCGTGCTGTTCTTAACAATACGTATACTTGGAGTGACTTTGACTTTGTATGGAATATCAATTTAATTGGTAAGCAATATGAAGACGTGACTCAAAATGATGATGGTTCTTTAGATAAGACAGGTAATATTGCAACTTGGGTAACACATGATTTGCAAGTTACATATAACATGTCTACGGGTACGCAGATTTCTCTAGGTATGCAAAATGCCTTTGAGAAAGAGCCGCAATTAAGCCCATTTGGCGGTCGTAACTATAACTTCGATTTATATGACGCATACGGACGTATTACATACCTTCGCTTCCGTCAATCATTCTAAATAAAACAATATGAGGGGTGGGCTTAAGCCCACCTTTTTTTGGAGTAAGTGTGAAACATTGGGACTCATATTGGCTATCGACAGAAACTTTAAGCAGTTTTGCCCAAAGTAATCACAAAGATGGTTATCAAGGAGATGTTTTAAATTTCTGGAATGCCATTTTTAGAGAATTTCAATCATCAGCCAAACTTTTAGACATTGGTTGCGGAAATGGTGCCTTGGCTGTTTTAGCTGAACAATATCCAAATGAATTTGAAATTACGGCAATTGATGCTGCGAATATAGATCCTACTAAGCATTTTAACGACAATGAAAAAGTTTTTCTTTCACTAAAAAACATCAATTTTTACAGTGAAATGTGTTGTGAAAAGTTAAACTTTAACGATTCATCTTTTGATTACCTCATTAGTCAATTTGGCATTGAATATTCAGATCTAAACTTTTCTTTTCTTGAAGCTAATCGAGTACTTAAAAGTGGTGGCGAACTGATTGCTTTAGTTCATCATAGAAATTCTTTCATTACCCAAGATTGCCAACAAGGAATTAAAGTACTTTCACAATTCGTAAATCAAGATGGGCTCGCATATAAAGTTAGAAACTTTGTTAATTTCTGTAGTAATTATCGTCTAATAGAAAAGCCAACGGCAAAAGAACAAAATGAATTCCTACAAAATAATGAGAAGCTGTTATTAGATTTTAAAAAAGTTCAAATTAATTTTAACTCTGAAATTGAACAAGATTGGTTTGGGCAGTTAGCAAAAAGTTTTATTCCGATGATAGTAAACTGGAGGGAAGTAGCTGTTCATCAAGTTGAGAGTTTGATTGAGGAACTTGCTAATTATAAATTACGGATAAATGAGCAAATCGAAGCCTCTTGGAGCGAAGATGATCAAAAGGCAATCATTTCTAATATGAGCTCAAGCTGGGAAACCTTTGATATTACGCCCAAAAAAATTGATGGAGAATTGTTCTGTTGGGTATTAAGAGCTAAAAAGTTACAGGAAAAACACTGATATCTTTCGCTAAGCACATAATTGTGTAGAGTGTAAGCTTTAATAATACAGTGTATTGGTATTGTAAGAATTTGGCTAAATGAATTTCAACTTCAAGCTATAAACAATAATTGTGTATTCAAATTACACTGCTAGAATATATTTAGTTATTGCTTTTTTAAATGGTCAGGCTCTGATAAGACTACTTCTGTTTTACTTTTCTATTATTACGCTTTCATTTTCTGGTGATGTGTTTGCAACACAACTCAAAGCGGGTATCGTTAACTATAACTTTTTCCCTTACCATACTCGCGACGCTGATGGCCAGTTCTCAGGTGTAATTGTTGGTTACAGTAATGAAATCGCTCGTTTGGCCGAAGCTGATCTCGAATACCGTGTTTATGATAGCTTAGATGAGCTTTTAGATGCCCTTAAAGCCGGTGATGTTGACTTTGCCGTCGGCTTAAATAAAACCTCACAACGTAAAAAGCACTTTTTATTCTCAACGCCATTCATGGAAGCGCCAAGAGGTATTGTTGCGAATAAGTCCATCGCGAATGATGCATTAAAAAATTTGGCTAGCCTGCGATGGGTGTGTATTACGGGGAGTTCGCACTGTGAATATCTAGTAGAAAATGGTGCGCTATTTATCAACCGTTTTATAAAACCAGAGGACGCCTTTAAAAAAGTAGCAGATGGCTCATTTGATGCGTTTATGGGTGATTACTCGGTTTTATCTCACCAACTTAAAAACCTTTCCCAAGAAAACCTGAAAGTTGTAAGTCCAGTTTGGTTATCCAGTGAAACCCTGCATGTTATGTTTAATAAAAATAAAACGGCATTACGTAATCAGGTTAATTCGGTATTAGCTGCTATTTCTCCTACAACTAAACAACTATGGGAAAGCTCTGCCAGTGAAGAGTATTTAGCAGCAAAAGCTTATAGCCAATTTAAGCGTGATTTCAATCAGATTGACAAAGTGGAAGATAATAATTACTTACTCACTTTTTCTTTTGTAGATGGTTTATTTCCAATTCACGCAACCAGTAATATAGGCGAAGCAAAAGGCTATTTAAACGACACTTTGGAACTATTAGCACAACGAAGTGATTTTCAATTTAAATATATACCAGCTGCCAACTCTCAAGAGCTAGAAAGGCTCTTTTTAGCTAATAAAATTGATTTAATTCCAACTATGAACCCCACAAAAATAGAAGAAGGTGTGTTAATTGCGTTACCTTCTCACTATAGTTTAGAGATGGTGTTAATCTCTAAACGAGCTAGTCAAACCAAGCGAATTGGCTATTTAGAGGTGTTCGCTGATCCTAAACAAAAGCTATTGACCAATAAATTAGTCGAAACAGTCTCATTTGATTCAATCAAAACGCTGTTTTATGCATTGAGAAATGACAACATAGATGCGGTGATACTACCGCAAAGTATTGCGGCGTATCAGCTAAACCAATTTTATATTGGTGAGTTTTATATCAATCCAAAATACCGTTATACCCAGCCTATTTATTTTTTAGTGAATAAACACTTCTCAGAATTTGCGACTCTGCTAGACAGCCTATTTAAAACATTGACCAGCAATGATTTTAACTATGTTGTTAGTCGTCACGGCATTTTTAGTATTGAACGTGGTTACGACCGTAAAACTGTTAATACTACAGCTATTCTCATTTTAATTTTGATTGCTGTGTCGGTAATTTATTTTATTAGCTGGCGATTAACCATTAATCGTGAAATTGCAAAGCGCAAAGATGCTGAAGAAGTGGCTTTAAGTAAGCTTAATTTTACCCAAAAACTGATAGATGACTTACCCACTATGGTGGTGATACAAGATCAGCACCAAAAGCGTATTATGTGGAACAGAGCTTATAAAGAAAATTTTGCTCACTTATGGGATGAAAAAAACCAATATTTGCGCGGAGATATTAAAGTCGTAAAAAAACTGATTTCGCAAAATGAGCAAAGTTTAAATTCAGGCAAGGTAATCAATCAGCATATAAATTACACGAATAAATCGGGTAAAGAGCTGGAGTTACTTTATACCAAAAAGCCATACTTGGGCTCAGGGGGTGAATTTGCAGGTATTATGACGGTGATCACTGATGTAACTGAACATCGTCACCTTCAGCGTGAGAATCAATCTGTACAGCAACTGTTACAAACCATTACGGACACAATACCTGGAGGTGTATTTCAGTATGAGTACTACGATGACGGTGAGGGTTGTTATACCTATATTAGTAAAGGTGCACAGAGTTTATTAGGGATTACTTCGCGAATGATTAACCAGCGCGGCATGACGGGATGTATTTCGCCGCTTATTGTTGATGAAGACCGAGTGCAAATTGCAAAGAGTTTTAAAGCAGCGAGTAAACTCAACAAAATGATTGATATTGAGTTTCGGATAAACAATCTAGGCCAGCAAATTTGGTGTCGTTTTATTGCCAATGCAGAAACTAATAAGCGCGAAAATAAGCAGGGTGTGCGTTGGAATGGTATTTTGCTTGATATCAGCATACTCAAACGTCAGCAGGAAGATTTGAATAAAGCAACGGAGCTTGCACATCAAGCTCAGTTGGCGAAAGGTCGTTTTATTGCCACTATGAGCCATGAACTAAGAACACCTATGTCTGGAGTAAATGGCTTTATAGAGCTTTTAAAATCATCATCACTTGATGAAGAGCAACACTATTTAATCGAGCACATAGAGAGCTCAGTAACAAAGCTTCGCACTTTAGTCGATGATATTTTATATTTCGCAAACAGTAGTACAGGTAATATCGAAGTCGACTTAAGAGAAACCGACCTTGAGGCGCATTTATGCCGTGTTATGCGTGCTCATGAGTACCTCGCTAAGCAAAAAGGGCTCGCTTTCAATGTACTATGGCGTAAAGCTACTTTTAATTTGGCTTTGGTCGATATAAGTCATTTGATGCAAGTGCTTTCTAATGTACTAAATAACGCCGTGAAATTTACAGAGCAAGGGACAATAAGCTGTGATGTTTTATTTGATAAGCAATCTTTAAAGATTGAAGTATCAGATACAGGTAAAGGTATGACAGCCGAGCAGTTGGCTAATATATTTACCCCTTTCGAGCAGGCAGATAACTCTATTCAACGTCGCTATGGTGGTACTGGGTTAGGCTTAAGCTTGGCAAAGCAACTTGTTGAAGCTATGCAGGGTGAAATCTCCCTATCAAGCACCTATGGTAAAGGCACTAATGTTTATATTTCAGTACCACTTAAAAACGCAAGTAAACAGAAGTTACGAGCTTTGTCAGTTAATTGGGCTGTTTGTACCCAGCACGATCAATTACTAAATAACCTAGCCAGTATGGGGGTGAAACACTATCAATTAAGTTGGCCAATCGATAAAGACGCATTTGAACAAGCTGATAATATTCTCATTGACGAGAGTTATGTTAATGCACTGTGGGGCGCTAATTGGCAGCAATCAATTAGTAATGCAAGTAATAATTATATTTTAGTAGCATGCGCTAACAAAGTGCATACACCAGCAAATTGTTGCTGCCATATTCTACCTATTGAACCATTGTATCCAGATACTTTGAGAGAGCTTATAAATAGTGCACACATTCGCTTGGATGATGAGATGCTAACGCAAAGCTATCCGTTACATGGGAAAATATTAATAGCTGAGGATAATAAAACAAATCAGTTATTGCTCGAAAAACAATGCCAAAAACTAGGAATTAAAGCGGTCATGGTTGACGATGGTATTGCTGCTCTAAGAGCACTTGAAACAGGGCATTTTGATTTATTATTAACAGACTGTCACATGCCTGATTTAGATGGATTTCAATTAACTGAGCAATTACGCAGTCAAGAGAAGTTTAAAAATTTGCCAATTATTGGCTTTACTGCGGATGATTCTAAAGAGTGTTTAAATAAAGCATTAAAATCTGGAATGAGCTGTGTGTTATTTAAGCCATATAAACTCAATGAATTATATAATCGACTAGCTGAGTTTATAGAGTTAAGTAGTGATGATTTGCCAATTACCGATGATAATCCCGATTTAAGCTTACAAGGTATAAAAGATAAACAGCATTGGTTAAATGTTTTCGGCAATGAGAATGATGCAAAAATGCTCGCAGAGGTATTTATTACTAGCTTGCAAGCAGACTTAAATTCCTTACAAGAGCAAATAAAAAATCAAAATTTAGAAAAGGTTTCTGGCGCAATACATAAACTTAAAGGCGCTATTGTAATGCTTCAATATCCTCCTTTATCTGAGCTTATCGTAACGACCGAGAGTCGTTTTAATCAACTGCAAGATACATTAATTGTCGAAAAGTTAATTGCAGAGCTAAGCGATGTAATAGATAAAATAAAGCTATGGCTATAAT
>NZ_JAKEVN010000147.1:0-7889 GCF_022398505.1 Pseudoalteromonas sp. Isolate3
ATTCTAAACAACTACTCGCATTTGCCCTTGATAAAGTCGACGATATGAAAGCCCGTGATGTGGTGCAACTTGATGTTCGTGGTAAGTCTGATATTACTGATTACTTATTAGTATGCTCAGGAAACTCTAAACGCCACGTACAATCTATTGCGGATCACGTTGCTAAAGAAGCACGCCATGCTGGAGAAGAGCCTCTCGGTTACGAAGGCCAAAACGAAGGCGAATGGGTGCTGGTTGATCTAGGTGATGTGGTTGTGCACGTAATGCAAGACCAAACTCGCGACTTCTATGATCTAGAAAAACTTTGGGGCTAACCCTTAGCAAGGACATAGGTAACCATTTTGAAAATACAATTGATTGCTGTTGGCACCAAAATGCCAGCATGGGTTGAAACCGGATTCACAGAATACCAACGTCGCTTTCCGCGTGATATGCCGCTTGAGCTTATTGAAATCCCCGCTGGTAAACGTGGTAAAAATGCTGATATCAAACGTATTTTACAACTTGAAGGTGAAAAGACCCTTGCAGCTATTCCTAAAGGTAACCGTATTGTTACTCTTGAAGTAACGGGTAAACCCATGGATACCCACCAGTTGGCGAAAAGCATGGAAAAATGGCAGCTTGATGGTCGTGATGTCAGCTTGTTGATTGGTGGACCCGAAGGTTTAGCACCAGAGTGTATCGCAGCCTCTGAGCAAAAGTGGTCATTATCAAACCTTACACTACCGCACCCATTGGTGCGCATTATTGTTGCAGAAAGCCTATACCGAGGCTGGAGCTTGAATAACAACCACCCTTATCATCGCGAGTAGTAAAACCAATGCGAAAACACAGACCCACGATTAGAGACCACTCGGCTGAGGCAAACTTATTTGCTCGCCGTGCCTTTGTGGGCTTTGTGTTTGTTACATTGTTAATTGGTGTGTTGCTATCTAACCTGTACAACATCCAAGTTATTGATCATCAAGATTATCAAACACGTTCGAACGATAACCGAATCAAGGTCATTCCTATTGCTCCTAACCGAGGGCTCATTTACGATAGAAATGGCGTATTATTGGCTGAGAACAAACCTGTTTACAATCTTGAAGTGATCCCTGAAGAAGTTGACGATCTTGATAAAGCTCTAACAGAAGTAAAACAGATCATCGAAATTAGTGAGCAACAAAAGGCCGACTTTTTAGATGATATTAAGCACAATCGCCGTTTCAAAAGCCAAGTATTAAAGGCCCGTCTAGACGAGACTGAGGTAGCAAAGTTCTCTGTTAATCAGCATAAATTCCCTGGTTTTAGCATCGAAGCTCGGTTAGCTCGTTTTTACCCCTATGGTGATACCCTCACCCATGCCTTAGGTTATGTTGCCAAACTCAACAAAAAAGAACTCATTAAGCTTGAAGCAGAAGATCAAGCTACTAATTACCGTGCAACTCACGACATTGGGAAGCTTGGTATTGAGAAATATTATGAAGAGCTCCTGCATGGCATGGTGGGTTCACAGCGTGTTGAAGTGAATAACCGTGGCCGAGTTATTCGTACATTGAGCCTTACTCCACCTGAACCAGGTCATGATTTAGTACTCACCCTGGATATTGGCCTGCAACAAATAGCCCAGCATGCTCTAAAAGATATGCGTGGTGCCGTTGTCGTACTTGATGCAAAAGATGGCGGCGTATTAGCTCTGTATTCAAACCCCAGTTATGATCCGAACTTATTTGTACATGGGATCAGTAGTACCGACTACAAAAAGCTGCTCAACCCGGACCGGCCACTTATAAACCGAACTACACAGGGTCGTTACGCACCAGCATCGACAGTAAAACCTCTCATGGCTATTTTAGCGCTTGAGGAAGGCCTCGTTACCGAGCAAACACAAATGTGGGATCCGGGCTTTTTTCAGATTCCAAATGTCGATCACAAATGGCGTGACTGGAGGCGTTGGGGTCATGGTCATGTTGATGTTTACAAAGCCATTGAAGAGTCTTGCGATACCTACTTTTACGACGTTGCGTATCGTTTAGGCATTACTAAAATCAGTGATTTTATGTATCAATTTGGATTTGGTGAGTTATCTGGTATTGATATCCATGAAGAAACTTCTGCAATAATGCCATCTAAAGAGTGGAAAGAAGGTCGCTTTAGAGAGTCTTGGTGGCGTGGCGATACAATTTCAGTGGGGATCGGGCAAGGTTACTGGACTGCCACACCAATGCAAATTGCTAACGCAACCAATATATTGGTAAACCGTGGACTCGATCATCCACCACATCTTGTGCAAGTAGCCAAAAAAGAAAATGAAGTAACGCAAATAAACAATGACGAAAAGCCCCCAGTGGAACTAAAAAATCCTCATCATTGGCAAATTGCTCTCGATGCTATGCATAATACAGTGCACAAAGTCACTGGTACTGCACATAAAGCATTTAGAGGGGCAAGTTACGACCCTGCTGGCAAAACAGGTACTGCGCAGGTGGTAAGTATCGCACAAGGTGAACGTTACGACGCTAAGTCACTAAAAGAGCGTCAACGAGATAACGCTATCTATGTTGGTTTTGCACCTTATAACGACCCGCAGATTGTTGTCTCTGTAGTTGTAGAAAACACTGGGGGTGGTAGTACGGTTGGAGCTCCTATTGCTCGTCAATTAATGGATTACTACTTCTCAGCTAACCCAATTCAAATTACCCAAAGTGACGCGCCATGATCCCATTAAATAAAAAGCGCTCAATTTGGCAGCGTCTACACCTCGATTTACCGCTACTTGTAGCCCTTTTGGCTATGATGGTTGCAAGTTTAGCGATTGTATACAGCGCCAGTGGCCAAGACTCTGCAATGATGATACGCCATGCAACGCGTATGTTTGGCGCTATTCTCGGTATGTTCATTCTCGCTCAGTTTTCGCCTAATACTTTAAAAAGCATGGTAATTCCGCTTTACTGTGTGGGGCTACTAATGCTGGTAGGAGTGTTATTATTTGGGGTTAGCTCAAAAGGAGCGCAGCGCTGGCTTGACCTAGGTGTAACCCGTTTCCAACCATCAGAATTAATGAAAATTGCTGTGCCTATGATGGTTGCTTGGTATATTGGTCGCAATCATCTTCCCCCTCGTCCACTGCATTTAATTATTGGTTTTGCCATAGTGATGGTGCCAACCATTTTAATTAAAGAACAACCCGATCTCGGTACCTCTATTTTGATAGCTAGTTCAGGTATATTTGTATTGTTTTTATCTGGGCTTAGTTGGCGCTTAATTGGCTTTTTATCAGCCTCAGTGGCATTAGCAGCTTGGCCATTTTGGCATTATGTTATGCTTGATTATCAAAAGCAGCGAGTACTTACCTTTTTGGACCCAGAAAGTGATCCTCTTGGCTCTGGGTATCACATTATTCAATCGAAAATTGCTATAGGCTCCGGAGGAATTGAAGGTAAAGGCTGGTTACAAGGAACTCAATCGCAATTAGAGTTTTTACCCGAACGTCACACCGATTTTATCTTTTCTGTTCTAAGCGAAGAGTTTGGCCTTTTTGGGGTTTGTTTATTGCTGTGTATGTACTTGTTTATTATTGGTCGTGGCTTGTATATTGCGGTAAACGCGCAAGATGCTTTTGGTAAACTTCTTGCCGGTGCATTAACCCTTACCTTCTTTGTTTATGTATTTGTAAATATTGGTATGGTATCTGGGTTACTGCCTGTTGTAGGCGTTCCGTTACCTCTGATAAGTTATGGTGGCACCTCAATGGTGACCTTAATGGCTGGGTTTGGCATTATTATGTCGATCGCCACCGATAAAAGGATGCTTTTAAAATAATGACACAGCGAGTCAATTTCTTATTAATAGCGTTATTCTCAATGCTGCTAGCAGCATGTAGTTCTTCGCAGCAAGGTCGCTATGCTATGGAGCATGATGCTGCGCCGCTTCGTAAACCGACCGAACTTGAAATGCAAGATGCGATAGTTACCCCTGTTTTTAAAAGTGCCAGCGCCAGTCGCCCTTACGAAGTTCGTGGTAAACGCTACACGCCAATGCTTGATGAAACAGGCTATGCAGAAGAAGGCATCGCTTCATGGTATGGCCGAAAATTTCATAATTATCACACCTCAAACGGTGAAGTCTACGATATGTTTGCAATGACAGCAGCTCATAAAACACTCCCTCTACCAAGCTTTGCCAGAGTAACAAATTTAGATAACGGTAAATCAGTGATTGTTCGTGTTAATGACCGAGGACCGTTTCATGAAGATCGGATTATCGATTTATCTTATTCTGCGGCCTATAAATTGGGTTATTACCGACAAGGTACAGCCCGTGTTAAGGTTGAGGCTGTTACCCTTGCAAATTCTGCCCCTCGTTTAAGCTACATTCAGGTTGCAGCGGGAAGTACTCTTGCTAATGTTGAGGCGCTCGCGTTTCAACTTCGTCAGCAATATCATGTGCCAACAAACATTGTTGAAAAAGATGGAATCTATCGATTACGTCTTGGTCCAATAAAAGATGCCGCAGAAGCACAGGCTGTTTTAGAAAAGCTAAAACAAAACCAATTTCAGAACGCGTTCTTGCTTTACAGTGAGTAAGACCTTTAGAATAGGTCAACGCAACATGTTTAACTTTAACCATTAATGAGTACGATGAAATCTATAAAATATAAAATCTTAAGTGGCGTTTGTGGCCTTGTTTGCACTGCTAGCGTATTTTCTGCAACAGCCCAAATTATCCCTGCCCCACCTCAAGTTAATGCGAAAGGTTATTTCTTGGTTGATTTCACCACAGGTAAAGTAATTGCCGAAGGCGAAGCTGATACAAAGCTAGCACCTGCTAGTTTAACCAAAATGATGACCAGTTATGTTATTGGTACTGAAATCAAAGCAGGTAATATTGCTCCAACCGATATGGTTACAGTGAGTGAAAAAGCTTGGGCAAAGAATTTTCCTGAGTCATCAAAAATGTTTATTGAAGTAGGTAAGCAGATCAGTGTTGATGACCTTAATCACGGTATCATTATTCAATCTGGTAACGATGCCTGTGTAGCTATGGCAGAACACATTGCTGGTAGTGAAAGTGCATTTGCTGATTTAATGAATGCGCATGCTGAAAAACTTGGCATGACTAACAGCCACTTTGTAAATAGCCACGGTTTAGATACTAACGAACACTTCACAACACCACGCGATATGGCAACATTAGGTGCAGCTCTTATCCGTGATGTACCAGATGAATACGAAGTATACGCTAAAAAATCATTTACCTTTAATGGTATCAAGCAGTACAACCGCAACTCACTGTTGTGGGATGAAAGCATGAATGTTGACGGTATTAAAACTGGCCATACGTCTGAAGCTGGCTATAGCTTAGTCACTTCAGCAACTAAAGACGACATGCGTTTAATCGCGGTGGTTATGGGCACTGAAAGCGAGCGTGCACGAAAAGTTGAAAGCAAAAAGTTACTTAACTATGGTTTCCGCTTTTTCGAAACAATTACCCCATACAAAGCAGGCGATAGCTTTGCAGAACAACGTATTTGGATGGGTAACAAAGAAAACGTATCGCTAGGTATCTTAGAAGACACGCCAATTACTATCCCGCGTGGTCAGCGTAAAAACTTAAAAGCAAACTTCGAGCTTGATAAAACGTTAGAAGCACCACTGGCTAAAGGAACTAAAGTAGGCACGCTTTTCTTACAGCTTGAAGGTGAAGAAATTGCTCAATACCCACTAGTTACACTAGAAGAAGTGGAAGAAGGTAGCTTCTTTAGCAAGATCTACGATTACCTGCGTTTACAAATTCAGTAATCTGCTAGTAAAGTTTATAAACGCCTTGCACCGCAAGGCGTTTTTTTTTGTCTGAAAAATGATAGAATGCGCCCCATATAAGTCGCGCTGGGTCGAGTGCGTCGTAATCTAAGTTTGCTTAACGCCAAGAAATGGCAGAGAACACCTCTATTAAGCATACTCACTGTTTGAGGAGTCACCGTCGTGGTTCAACCTGTAAAAAATACTAAGTTTGACGAGTATTTAGATTTTCCTTGCCCATTCACATTTAAAATCATGGGTTTAGCTAATGTAAATCTAACAGATCAGATCCTAGAAAAGCTGCAACCAATTGCACCTGGCGATTATGCGCCAAAGGTAAAACCAAGCAGCAAAGGTAATTACGAATCTGTAACGCTTGTAGCTACAGTTACAAGTAAAGAGCATATTGAAGAAATTTATAACGTGATCAGCAACATCGATGACGTACGTCACATGCTATAGACCGATTACGGAGTAAATCGTGAGCGAAAGAGAATTAATCGTTCGTCAATTAGGTCGTCAGCGTTACATGCCAATTTGGCAAAAAATGCAATCTTTTACCGACACCCGTGATGAGCACACAGCCGATGAAATTTGGCTCGTTGAGCACGAGCCTGTATTTACTCAAGGCCAAGCTGGTAAAGCTGAGCATTTATTAAATACCGGTGATATCGAAGTGATCCAAGTGGACCGTGGTGGCCAAGTGACATACCACGGACCAGGCCAGCAAATGATGTATGTGCTGTTCAACTTACGTCGTTTAAAAATAGGTGTAAGAGAGCTAGTTACATGGCTTGAAGAGTGTATTATTGACACGCTAAAAGAATATGACATTGATGCCTACGCCAAAGCAGATGCACCTGGTGTCTACGTAAACGATAGTAAAATCGCCTCATTAGGCCTTCGTGTTCGCCGCGGTTGCTCTTTCCACGGTTTAGCACTTAATGTAAACATGGATCTAGCGCCATTTTTGCGTATAAATCCATGTGGCTATGCTGGCATGAACATGGTGCAAACAACCGACCTTAACGGTCCGCAAAACCTCGAGCAAGCAGGTGCAGGGCTTGTAAAACACATGATTAAAAAGCTTAATGCTACTGTGGTTAAGCATACTGAAGGGTTTGAAAACGAATGAATAAACCAGTCAAAATGGAACCAGGCGTAAAACTGCGTGATGCAGAAAAAATGGCGCTGATACCAGTTAAAGTTTTACCGACTGAAAAAAACGAAATGTTACGTAAGCCAGAGTGGCTGAAAATTCGCTTACCTAAATCAACCGAACGTATTGATGGTATTAAACAAGCGATGCGTAAACATGGTTTGCACTCAGTTTGTGAAGAGGCATCATGCCCTAACCTATCTGAATGTTTCAACCATGGTACAGCTACCTTTATGATTTTAGGTGCTATTTGTACTCGTCGTTGTCCATTCTGTGATGTTGCACACGGCCGTCCATTAAAGCCAGATGCAGCAGAGCCTGAAAAGCTAGCGCTGACCATTAAAGACATGAAGCTTAGCTATGTTGTTATTACCTCGGTAGACCGTGATGATTTACGTGATGGTGGTGCACAGCACTTTGCTGACTGTATACGTGAAATTCGTAAGCACAACCCAGAAATCACCATTGAAATTTTAGTGCCAGATTTTCGTGGTCGTATGGACAGAGCCCTTGATATCTTAATCGAGACGCCGCCAGATGTATTTAACCACAACCTAGAAACTGCACCGCGTTTATACAAATTAGCGCGTCCTGGTGCTGATTATAAGTGGTCACTTGAGCTTCTACGTCGTTTTAAAGAAGCGCACCCTAATGTGAAAACTAAATCAGGTTTGATGGTAGGTTTAGGTGAAGAGATTAGCGAAATCGAAGAAGTGTTACGTGACTTACGCGAGCATAACGTTGATATGCTAACAGTAGGCCAATACTTACAACCTTCTAAGCACCACTTACCTGTTAAACGCTATGTGCCGCCAGCAGAGTTTGATGCATTAAAAGACTATGCAGACGAAATTGGCTTTACTCATGCGGCCTGTGGTCCATTTGTTCGCTCAAGCTACCATGCTGACCAACAAGCAGCTGGTAAAGAAGTGAAGTAAGACTTCTTA